>JBLFXD010000742.1:0-3930 GCA_047611045.1 Planctomycetaceae bacterium
CGGTCATTTCCTTCGATCGTCGCAGCCAACGTTCCTGGTGAGTTACGGAATTCTCTGCGTCGCGGCCACGCTTCTTCCGGCCGTTCCCCTGACACTGGCACCTTGGGTGGCACTCGCGCTGTGGGCGGTGTTTGCGGCTGGAGCGGTGAAGGTTAACCGCCACGTCTTCTGGCTGACCGAGGAACATCGGCTTCCTCGCATCGTTGGCTTCTTTCCGATCCTGCTGCTCGGCGGTCAGTTCCTCACGCTGTTCGCGACGAGCGTCGTCAACGCCACGCCACTGGTGGACGCGATCCCGGTCGAGTGGATCGGATTCGGGATGGTGCTGACAGCGATTCCCGTTCTGCTGTCGGCAGATGCTCTGGCTCGAGTCTTTCTGCAGGTACATGGCAAGCTCGCACGT
This sequence comes from Planctomycetaceae bacterium, assembly GCA_047611045.1. Classification (GTDB taxonomy): domain Bacteria; phylum Planctomycetota; class Planctomycetia; order Planctomycetales; family Planctomycetaceae; genus JABMPE01. Next base: position 404 of record JBLFXD010000742.1, read on the forward strand.
CCGCTGCCCTTGGGAATCGTGATTCCGATGCTCAACGGACTGGTCCTGATGGCCGGCGGCGTCTGCGTTTCGGCGATCGGATTTCCGAATGCGTTTGCTCTGGTCCCGGCTTCAGCTCTGGCAGCGGTGATGATGGCCGTCGTCGCGCATCGCACCGGAAAGTCTGGCTTCGTCTTGGCGATGCTTGGCGGGCTTCTGATGGCCTATCAGTGCTCTCCGGTATTCTTTCGCGAACTGGCTGGACAGCTCGTTCAACAAGGGGCAGCGGCAGTCAACGAAGATCGACTTCCGATCGCGTTCTACGGGTTGACATACCTGCCACTTCTTCTGGTCGTCAGTCTTGTTGCGAAGTGGCGGCAACGGGTCGGTGACGATGTCTTTGCAATCCCCATGCGACGATTCGCCGTGGGGCTGGGCATCGTTCTGCTGGCCGTTTCCGTCACTCATGTGAAGGCGATCTTCCCCGTGAGCCTGGCGGCCGTGGCCCTGTTCGGCCTGCAGAGCTGCCTGTTTAAAGATCGTCGAATCGTCGCCCTCGGAGTTGTGGCGTGGCTCATGGGCACGGCGGGGTGTGCTTCCTTCCTGACCGACGTTGAGATCGTGGCACGTTCCGGCGAAGTGAGATTGCTGACACTGGCGTGCGGTGCCGGCTGCCTACTGGTGCCCGGTCTGTTCATCGATCGTCGCGCGGCTCGTTGGCGACTCGCCCGTCACGGGTCAGGGATTCACGAGTCCGGCAGCCGCAGTCTGATGTCGACATCGCCACGTGGTTCGGCGTTGAGCGAGTTGCCGATCTGCGAGTCTGCGAGTCGTTGGGCAATGCCCCTGCTGGCCGCGTCGTGGTTGGGTTACGCCGTCGTCTCGCTACCGGTTGTGCCGGAGATTTCCGGATGCCTGATCGCTGTGTTTCTTTTCGCACACGCGGTGCGTTCGAAGGCTCGCTGGACGGCGGACGCCGCTCTTGGATTCACGGTTTGCCTCGCGACTCTCATGGCTGTGTCGTGGCCGTGTTCTGCGGCGTTCACTTCTTCAATCGTCGCGGTGTTGCTCTTCGGTTTGTGGGGAGTTGTGCCGAGATGTCGAGGCAGCATTTCATCAATCTTCGACAAAGCCGGAATGCGAATCGCGTCGATCGGCTTTCCGATTCTTGGACTGACAGTGCTGGTCCCGGGATGGATCAATACCTTTTTGAGCGGTCAGGTGTTTGGCCACTGGGCTGCTGCATTGCTGGTAACCGTCGGGGCCTTTGACGCGGCGAGAAAGCATCAAGCAGGATGGCTGGCTGTCATCGGGTGGTCGATCCTTCTGGCGAATACCGGAGTGGTGGCTGCCGCCGTCGTCGGCGTGCCCGCGGCTCTACAGTGGCTGCCAGCGATCTGGAGCGTTGTCTCCGTTCTTGCCGTCCTGGTGGCACCGGTTCGGACTTCCAGACAGGCGGTTGATGCGGGGACTCCGGTTACAGAGTCAGTAAATCAGGGACCGGGCGTTGTGGCGCGGACGTTGCACGGCTGCTCGCTGACGACACTCGGATTGACCGCAACGGTATCGCTGCTGTTCTTCAGTTTTCCGATTCGAGTTGCGGGCGGGATCGCTCTGCTGGGGCTGCTGTTGATCGCGGCGCGACGACACCAGCCAGTCATGCGAACGGTAGCGTTCATGCTCGTGAGCTGGCAGTTGCTGTGCGTGGCCATTCAAGTGTTTGCTCCGGAAGTCGCCACATTCTTCGATCTGTCCATCTCGCTGCTGCGACCGGCGATGGTGCCGGTCGCGTTGCTGGCGTCATTACTGATGCTCGTCTGGCAGCACGGGATGTTGCGAGGTCGTGGGGAGTCTGCATTGCAAACTTCATCAGACGCCGCCGAGTTGTCGGCGTTGCAGCGAGCCTTGCTGCGAGTGGTCGCCGGCGGAGCGCTCACGTCAGTCCTGTTTTCAGCGACCTTCGACCCGCTTAATGCTGGTTCCGTGGCGATGGTCGCGGTGACGTTTCTGGTGCTGGCTGCGGACTGTCTGATTACCGGCTTCCGCATGAACAAAGAAGCGATCGCGTCCGACCAGTTTGCTTTCGGTGAAGCGGACGAAACCAAACGGTTCGACAGGCGAGCCGCAGCTCAAGGACGAGTCTGGGCGGCTGTGTTGATCGTGGCAGCAGGAGTCGGGCATCTGGCGATGTGCGGCGTGATCACGTTCGGGCACGGCTTCAGCATGTTCGTCGTGCTGGGAATCGGTTTGCTCGCGTGGGTTGTCAGTCAGTTGGCGACTCGATCGCCGAAGACCGACTTCCTGACAGCACCGTTGGCCATCACCGGGCAATGCCTGCCAGCCGTGACGGTCGCCATCGGTCTGGGCCGACACTTCACGGACCGACATTCAATCTGGCTGGGGATGAACAGTCTGGCGTTGTTGATGGCTGCTGCGTTTTACTTCTGGCGAGGACTGGAACGTCGTAACTCGGCATTGCTGACCGGGTCTGCCGTCATCGTCAACGTTGCCCTGGTGTTCTTGTGGAGTGAGCTGAGCTGGTCTGATCCGCAGTTCTTCATGATCCCGCTGGGAGTCTCGTTGCTGGGACTTGTCGAACTCCTTCGCAGCGAAATTCCAGAGAAATTCATCAACCCGCTTCGGTATGCGGCTGCACTGGTGATCCTGGTTTCTCCAACGTTTCACCTCGTCGGCGGAAGCTGGCTGCACCTGTTCTCGCTGATGGTGATTTCAGTGGCGGTGACGCTCGTCGCGATGGGATTTCGCATCAGAGCGTTGATGTACACGGGCGTCGGATTTCTGGTCGCGGACCTGATCGCGATGCTCGTTCGAGGCAGTATCGATAACCCGAACATTTTGTGGATCGCCGGAATTTCATTCGGAACGCTGGTGATCGGGCTCGCTGCCTACTGCGAGCGGCATCGCGAAAGGCTGCTGCAGCGGATGCGGCTGGTGGCTTCGGAACTGGATGCGTGGGAATAGGGAGGACATCGAACATCGAACATCGAACATCGAACATCGAACATCGAAAAGTGAAAAGTGAAAAGTGAAAAGTGAAACTCTGTTACTAACAAGTGGGAGATTGCTATGAAGTGGCTCGACAGTTTTACGTTTGTTATGAAATCCAGCATCACGACGCTGAGGGAAAAGATCGAAGATCCGGAGCGGATGCTGCATCAGCTGATCTGCGATATGGAAGAGGAGCTGGTGACCGTGCGGGAGTCTGTTGCGGCGGCGATCGCCGATGAAATCCAACTTTCAAAACAGGTCGACAAGGCGAACGAAGAAGTTAAGCTGTGGCTGGAGCGTGCTCAGGCGGCGATTCAGCGGGGCGACGAGTCGGCAGCAAAGGATGCTTTGGATCAGAAGCTCCGTTGCGAAGAACGCGTCGCAACGCTGGAGACGGGGTACGAGGCTCAGTCGGTGCAGGTTCAGAAGCTTCAGACGGCGTATCGGGAATTGGAAGATCGCATTCAACAGATGATGTCCGATGTTTAGTTGAAGATTGAGTGACGGTTATGGTTTGAGTGATTGATCTCAACGGGACT
>JBLFXD010000743.1:0-3920 GCA_047611045.1 Planctomycetaceae bacterium
TAGCCAGACTGTAGAACAATTCTTTGACGACCTGCTGCACGGCCTGGCTGTCGACGATGGCCTCGCCCGTCAGCTCGATTTGAACGCCCGGATGGGCGATGGTGAGTTTCGCAAACTCTCGCTCGACTCGGTCAAGGATCGGACGGTAGTGAGCCATACCGAGATCCTGAACTCGGGCGATCACCTGGGCCTGGTTGATGTCCGGCCTCCAGAATTGTCTCGACAGGTCAGTCGGCAGCAGCGAAGCCAGTCCTAACTTTGCAGGCCCTTCGACACCCGGCGAGAGAAAAAGCGCATGTCGGATCGAAAGTGGCCGACTGATGTCAGGCTCAGATTCCAGGACCGACTCAATTTCGGAAACCACTTGCCAGAGAGTTTCGTTGCTGACGTCGTCGCTCCAGTTGACGACGATGCGTATTGGGCGAATTCCGCCGAGAGAGGCGTCCACATGCCGCATTGCCTGGTAGGCTTCGGAAGCGTGCGGCGTTCGATCGCTGATTCGGTCGTCTGGTTGAAGAGAAAGCGACATGGTCGCGAGCCATCCAGTGATGAGCACTCCCGCAAGAGCGACAAGTCGCGAGCGGCGGATGACGAAGTTGATCAGCCAGTCGAGTTTGTGCATGCCTCGCTGAACGAGATCTCGCTCAGTACCGACGTGAATGCGACGACCGATCCACGAGCTGCTCATCACCGGAATCACCAGCACCGCCGCCACAAAGGCGATCAGGACGCCGATCGCACACGCTCGACCGAAGCCCTGGATGATCTCGGATTCGGCCAACAACAAAGAACCAAAACCGATGGCAGTGGTCAGCGACGTCAGCAGGCAGGCTGCGCCGACGTGCTCAATCGCCGACGCTGCGGCCTGAATCTGCCTGCTTTTAACAGACGCCGCGGCGTCTGCATTCTTCAGTCTCTGCTGGCGAATATGCACGACCAGATGAACGCCGTCGGTAAAGCCGACCATTAGAATCATCACGGGCAGAATGATCTTCGCCAGGTCGTTGTTTGCCTGGCCGAGCAGTTCCAGCCAGCCGAGTGTCCAGAAGACTCCAACCGCCGGGCCGCTGCAGGAAACAATGATTGCCGGCAACCCTCGAAAAATAATCAACGCCAGAACGACCACGATCGCCGCGGCAATCAACACGATCTTTTCGTGGTCTCTTTTGAAGGCGTCGCTGTGTGCTCGCCATAGGGGTCTGTGGCCGGTGATGCGGAGCCGGATTCCGACGGCCCCTAAGACTTTACCAGCCCGCTCGCGCACAGTCTCAACCACTTGCCGGTCTGAGTCCATCAGACCAATCAGCATCGTGCGGCCGTCAGCAGAAAGCAGCTGCCCGTCCACAAGCGGATGGTTCGCGACGACTTCTCCAACAGCCTGCGCTTCCTCAAGCGTATCGACCTGCTCCGGCAGCAACGGCGACGATCCGAATAACGTTACCTGAGGCAGACTTCCGATCCAGAAGACGAGCTCTTTGCCGCCGAACTCCAGAAATCCCTCATCGATGATTTCAACGGTCTGGTGAAGAGCCGCAATGCGTTCCGGCTGGAAGAAGTCGTCACATTCCAGAACCACGATCACCGGAAAACCCGAGAACCGGTTGGAAAATGTATCTCTGACCTCCTGAAGAACCTGCGACTGCTCGTCAGAAACCCAACGACCGTACTGCGGTTCGAAGAGGTTGAACCCGGTGAGTCCACAAACCGGCGGGATGCTTAACAGCAGAATCAGACACCAGACCGTGCGACGGTGATGCGCGAGGAAAACGCCGAGTCGTCGCATGTGTGAAAGATTCCCCGACGTATCGGCTAACGTGTTTGATCGTGAAGGCAGACTCGCCAATGGTTGAGTTGCTGACCAATGATCGAAGTCACGACCTGACTATGCAAGGTGGACGAGTCCGACTGTAAACGCGTAGTGCTGAAACGTGCGGGAGCAACATGATTCTGATCGCAACGGTGTTGCTCGTAGCCGGGTTCAGCGTCGACATGCTGAATCTCTGCCTCGGAGCCCGCAGACTCAGAGGCAACGGCCCATCGGGAGTTCCGGTTGTTGGGCTTGGGTTATTCTGGAGCGGCGTGGCGATCCTTCATTTCTCAAACCACATTGCCCAGCCCGACGCACTTTCATTCGGGAAGTGGTATCTGTTGGCACATCTGCTCGCGAATTATGGCTTACTCTACCTCGCCGACGCCGTGCTCCGTCTGCGCGGGAAGTAACAGCCAATCCGGACGAGTCTCGTCGATCAGTGCGAGTATATTGACGCGAATTTCAGAGCAGCCGTATCATGGCCAGCCGACTTCCTTGCCGATAATCTCAAAATCTCAAGCGACGCCCCACCCCTCAACTCCTTCCCAGGTCTCCGCCCATGTTGACGATCTTTGGACGTTCTGACGGCCGTTCCAGCCGGCTTTGTGATCAGCACTCGCGTCGTAGCTTCCTCACCATTGGCGGCATGGCGATGGGAGGCGTTGGTCTTTCTAACGTTCTGCGGGCCGAGGGCGAGTCCGGAGCGAAGTCCTCGCACAAAGCGATTATCAATATCTACATGCCCGGCGGTCCGTCTCACATGGACCTTTGGGATTTGAAGCCGGACGCTCCGGCCGAGTTTCGTGGCGACTTTCGACCGATCGCCACAAACGTGCCCGGAATTGAGATTTGTGAACTGTTCCCGCGCATGGCTCAGATGATGGATAAGTTCGTACCCATTCGAACGATCTCCGACGCCGACGGCGGACACGACGGCTATCAGTGTATGACCGGGCACAAACGCTCAGATCGCAAGCCGCCAGGTGGCTGGCCCGCAGCCGGTTCGTGGGTTTCGCGTTTGCAGGGACCGGTCAACAACGCCGTGCCGCCGAACGTCTCGCTGATGTACACAACGGGAAATCGAACATGGGGCGAAACCGGCAACGGAGGATTCCTCGGCGTCGCGAACAGCCCGTTTAACCTGGTGGGACGCACCGCTCGTAGCAGCAACGAAAGTATGGTGCTGCAGGGAATTTCGCTGGAACGACTGCGTGATCGCGATCGGCTGGTTCATTCCATCGATAAATTCAAACGAGCGGCCGACACGACCGGCGTCATGGAGAGTATGGATATCTACTCGCAGCAGGCGATGGGAATCCTGGCGACGTCAAACCTCGCTGACGCGCTGGACCTGTCCAAAGAAGATCCGGCGGTCGTCGCTCGGTACGGCAAGAGCGACGAAAAGTTCCAGCGCGACGGCGCTCCGAAGATGATCGAAAACTTCTGCGTGGCCCGTCGACTGGTCGAAGCCGGAGCCCGATACGTTTCTCTCAACTACAGCCGCTGGGACTGGCACGGCGGCGACGGCATGAACTACCCACGCTCGCGTCAGGAATTCCCGCTGCTCGATCAGGGGCTGTCAGCACTGGTTACCGACCTGCACGAACGAGGACTCGACAAGGACGTTTCGGTCGTCGTGTGGGGCGAGTTCGGTCGCACGCCGAGGATCAACAAAAACAACAGCCGCGATCACTGGCCGCGAGTGTCGTGTGCGATGATGGCCGGCGGCGGAATGCGAACAGGCCAGGTCATTGGTCGCACAAACCGTATCGGCGAACACGCCGTCGAACGTCCGGTCAAGTTCCAGGAAGTCTTCGCAACGCTCTACAAGAATGCCGGGCTCGACACCGGAGCCGTTCGAATCTTTGATCAGGGCGGCACACCGAGATACCTCGTAGACAACGGCATCGAGCCAATGCGCGAGCTGATCTGATTCGGTGGGGCAGGATTGCATCCTGCCTGGCAGGTTAAAAACCTGCCCCACATCGGTTGGTCGTAAAACGCGGCCCGTATTTCAAAACAGCTCGGTCACTGGCTGCCCGGGTGAACTGCGGACGGGACGGCCGGTGGGGTCGATGATCTCGGCCTCGGGCGGAAAGCCGAACGAGTG
>JBLFXD010000744.1:0-3919 GCA_047611045.1 Planctomycetaceae bacterium
TGCATCCGGGGCTGGCGGTGCGGCTGAGCCAGTGGCTTCAGGAACGCAACAATCGATCGCTCGACGACGGAGTCATCCCGTTTGCCCCGAATCGCACTGATGCCGACGCAGACGGCTCAGGAGTCGCCGAACCGCTGTTTCCGGGAACGTGGCCGGATCGGGCGGCAAAGATGCTGCGTCGAGATCTGGAAGCCGCACGGGAGAAATGGCTCAGCGAGGCTGCTACCGATACTGAGCGGCAGGACCGGCAACGGTCGGACTTCCTGAAGTACGACACCGCAGACGGCTGCGCAGACTTCCATGCCTTGCGTCACAAGTTCGTGACCGATCTTGCCACGAGTGGAGTTCATCCAAAGCTGGCGAAGGAACTCGCCCGACACTCCACCATCACGCTGACGATGGACCGTTACGCGCACGTCGGGTTGCTGGACATGAACGCGGCTTTGGAGTCACTGCCGGGGTTACCGGCTCGACCGACTTCTGAACGGGTCCGCCAGGTATCAACTGGAACTGACCCAAGTTTGGTTGCTACGTTGGTTGCAACGGAACCTGGTAATCTCGGGAGTTCTCATAAGTTGTCACGAAAAACGGCTGCCGCCGGAGATGACTCCGACGACAGCCGTAATGTGAGTTCTCAAGAGAGTTTAAGTGAAGAACTGACGTCTCCTGAGAAGTGGTGGGGGGGGGATTTGAACCCCCGACCTGCGGGTTATGAATCCGCCGCTCTCACCAACTGAGCTACCCCACCGGTTGTGTTTTTCTGTTCAATCAACCGTCCAAAATCAGTACACGCGTGAGCCGAAGGCGCTAGCCTTGGGCTCTGAATGAGTTCACAGCCGGTTTGCCCGCGGCTAGCGCCGTCGGCTCACTGGAGCAAGTTGAGTCTTCATCGGACGGCGGGCGAATCTGGCTGTTGCCGTTCTTCGAGATCGAATCGAAATCGCGTGCCGAGTGAAGTGCTCGGCACGCGACGGCGGCATAATAGAAAGCATCCTTACGACAGGGAAGAGACCGCTTCCCACGGGAAGATGTCCCGACCGTAATGTCCGTAGCTGGCGGCCTTAAAATAGGACCAACCGTCAGGTTTCAGCAGGCTCAGATGGCTGGCAATGAACCCCGGCGACAGGTCCGGGAACTGCTGCTTGACCCATTCTGAAACGTCTTCGCCCGTTTCCGTCATGGCGGTCACCATTTCCGGCTGCAGCTGACCGATGCCGTAGGCGATGTGGACGGTGCATTCTTTGGCACCGGCGACTTTGTTAGCGACGACGTTCTTCGCGATGTGCCGAGCCATGTAAGCGGCGCTGCGGTCGACCTTCGATGGGTCTTTGCCGGAAAACGCTCCGCCACCGACGGGGACTCGCGGACCGAACTGGTCGACGACGATCTTACGACCGACGACGCCGGCATCACCCGTGGGGCCGCCGATGACAAACAGGCCGGTGCCGTTGATCTTGTTCGGTCGGAAGTCGACTCCGTCACCGAGGACCGGCTGCACGACCTGCTCGAAGATTTGCTTCCGCATTTCGTCGTGCGAAACGCCGCACTTTTTCGGGTCATCGTGCTGCGAAGCGACGATGTAGTCGGTCGGGTTTCCGTCGACGTCGATCGTGACCTGAGACTTGGTGTCAGCTCGGAGCCACGGGATTGCCTTGCTGTTTCGGAGTTCGCCGAGTTTCGTGCAGAGGTCTCTGGCCAGGACGTACTCTTTGGGCATCATTTCCGGAGTTTCGTCGGTCGCGTATCCGACCATGACTCCCTGGTCGCCCGCTCCGCCAGTGTCAGTTCCCAGAGCGATGTGAGCAGACTGCGCCTGAATGTGGTCGACGACGGTCAGCTCTTCACCGCAGTCGCTGTAGCCGATTTTCCGCCAGACGTCGCGAGCGATGTCCTGGACGTTGACTCCCAGCTTAATCGCGTCGGTCCACTTCACTTCGCCGGTTACGATCAGCATGTTGTCTTTGGCGAGACATTCAATGGCCAGTCGAACACTCGGCAGGAATTCTTCGCTGCAGAGTTCCAGCGTGCGGTCAAGCAGGGCGTCTGCGACCTGGTCGCAGAACTTGTCCGGGTGTCCGTCGCCGACGTGCTCGGCGGTCCGTGGAATTCGAATTCCCATGTCTGAGTTCTCCTACGAAATCGATCTGGAATGGTCGCTCAATCGACCTTCCTGGTTGTCCGGAAATGGCGATGACCGATCACAATCGGCATCGGTTCTGCGACAGTCGCCTTGGAGCAAAACGGGATTTGACCTGAATCGGGGCTGCTGAATTTTGCCGGAACGATCGTCAAAACGCCGCCGCCACGCCCATCGCGAATGCGTAATGTAGGGAGTTTGACCAGAAAGTCACCGCGCCGCGGGGCAGAAAGTCGGCGCGATCCGCATCGCCATTTCAGGATTCGAGATTCGCTCGGGCTCGGTGCGCGAAAGATTCCCGCGCACTCTGCTGATTTGTCGACTCACGTTCAGCCGCCAATCCTTTTGGCTTTCCGGCGTTCATTCGATATTGTCTGACGGTTCCATGCGGGCCGCTGGACAGTTGCGAATTCAGGGCGTCGAGAAATTCTTAGCGGGTTACCCAGTAGCCAATCCTGAACTCCTGACGCGACACTCGAATCGATCGACCAGAATTCGCAGCAACACCACGAGACTTCAACCATGACTTCAGCGACTCCCGATATTCCGCGCGATCCCGACCAGGAAATCTCAGTCCCCGTGGACGTGCTCAAAAAGTTGATCGTGACGGTGCTCGTACGAAAGGGGATGTTCGAGGTCGAGGCTGGGATCGTCGCCGCTCGCATGACCGAAGCCGATCTGCGAGGCATCCATTCTCACGGCAGTCGCACGCTTGGCAAATACGTCGCCGCAATCGATGTCGGAGACATTGACCCGCGAGCCATGTCGATTACCACCTGCGAAACGCCGGCCATCGCCGTCATCGAAGCCAGCGGCGGCATGGGACACGTTGCGGCCACGCGAGGCATGGAGCTGGCGATTTCGAAAGCTCGCGAAGTCGGCACCGGCACCGTCGTCATCAAGAAAGGTCAGCACTACGGAGCCGCCGGCGTTTACACGATGCTCGCCGCGAAGGAAGGGATGATCGGCTTCTCGACAACCAGCACCGGCACGGCGACCGTCGCGGCTTACGGCAGCACTCAACCGGGAACCGCCAACAACGCGCTGTCCTGGGCGATTCCGACCAGCGGCGCGCCATTCGTTCTCGACACGGCCATTGCCGAATCGTCCTGGGGGAAGATCGAGTCGATGGGCATGTTCGGCCTGCCGATTCTTCCCGGCTGGGCTCTCGACGAATCCGGCAACGAAACCACCGACGCCAGTGCCGCGAAGACGCTGCTGCCGATGTCCGGCGCGCGTGGTTCGGCTTTGGGCTTCGTCGCTTCGGCACTGACTTCCGCGTTGATCGGCCGCCGAACTCCGATTCACAAAACGCCGAACCCGTACGGGCCCGGTTCTGACCACTTCTTCCAGGCAATCGATCCCAGCCACTTCGGGGCCCCGGATCGGTTCCTCAAAGAGATCGACGCCACGATCGGTTCGATCAAAGAACTGGCTCCAGCCGAAGGCGTCGACAAAGTCCGCGTCGCCGGCGAGCTGGAATGGGAACGCGCCGAACAATGGAGCACCGCCGGCGTCCCCTTCCACCGCGACCAGATCAGCACCCTCGCCGAAGTCTGCACCGCCAACCGCTGCGACCTCCCCGAAGGCTGGCCACAAACTTAGACGCTCATCGGAAGCGACATTTGGTTTCCGTCTGTCAGACCTGTGAGCCGTTGGCGCTAGACCATTTTCATGGTTTGTGTGTAGGAGCTGGATCGCTGAAAGGCCTTTGTTTCCTCGTTGGTCATTCTGCAGAACACTGAATACCAAGTCTGAAAGTGCGCTAGCAGCGTGTCCGGA
>JBLFXD010000745.1:0-3918 GCA_047611045.1 Planctomycetaceae bacterium
GGACCGATGCGTGCATTCGAGTCATCGACCCCACAACCGACGAAATTATCTTTACAACCGAACCCCAGGCAGCCGGCTCCTATGCCATGGCTCTGACCCCCGACGGCACTCGCCTGATTTCTATAGACGAAACACATTGGGTTCACGTCTGGGACGTGAAAACGGGGGAGAAGATTCGAACGAGGCGGTCGTTCAATGGTCCACCGCTCGACGTGGTTGTCACGACCGACGGTAAACACTTCATCGCTGCCGCAGTCGCCTTAGGAGTGTACAACGTGACGACGCTTGATGCTGATTTTACACTCCCCCTCGAACACACACGCAGTGTGTCCGTCAGCCCTGACGGGCGTCTGCTTGCACAGGCCGACAAACTCGGGCGACTCCACGTCGTCGATCTTGAGTCGCAAAGTATCGTTCAGAAATTCTATCTCGGCCCGCCTCATGGAATGATCCAACAGGTTGAGTTTGCATCAGACAGCCGGCACGTCCTGACGGCAAACGGCAACGGTTCGATCTACATACTTCGACTGGCTGACCCGCAACAGCCACCGTCGAAGTAGGTCGAGGACTCAGTCGGCGGAGAAATTAAGGAATGCGTTCGTAATTAAGTTGCCGATACCAGCACGAAGCGTCATTTGGCCGGAAGTTTCGCGAGCCATTCCAGTGATTGCTTTTGCCAGGCGTCCCACATGGGGCCTTTGTAGCCGTTGAGGCCGTGGCCGCCGGATGGGAGTTTCAGGTATTCCGTTGGGGTGCCGTGTTGCTTCAGGGCGTCGTGGAATGCCTGGCTGTTGGCGGGGACGACGACTCGGTCGTCCAGGGCGTGGGCGAGGTATGTCGGGCATGTTTCGGCGGTTACCTGTTTCTCGTTCGAGAACAGATCGATCAGTTCGTCAGTTGGCTTGTCCCCGAGCAGGTTGCGGCGCGAGCCGCCGTGCGTCGTTTTGTCCATCGTGACGACCGGGTAGACGAGGATTGCGAAGTCGGGGCGGCTCGACTGTTTGGTGATCGGGTCTTTCGACTGAGCGACGCCCGAGTCGAAATGCGTGGCGGCGGTTGAGGCCAGGTGCCCTCCGGCCGAGAACCCGATGATCCCGATTTTTTTCGTGTCGAGGTTCCAGTCTTTGGCATTGGCGCGGGCCGTTCGGATGGCTCGCTGAGCATCCAGCAGCGGCACGTACGGTCGACCTTTCGGCAGTCGGTACTCAAGGACGAGTCCGGTGATGCCGTGCCCGTTGAGCCACTTCGCGATGCCGTGGCCCTCTCCGCCGGTAACGAGACCGCCGTACCCACCGCCGGGACAGATCACAATGGCCGTGCCGTTTGGCTTTGCCGGGCGATGCAGCGTCAGGCGAACGTCGACTTCCTCCGATGTTCCGTCACCGTTCGGCGCCTGCCCGTTCCAGAGCGACAGCGTCTGTGGTTTGTGTGGCGAATCTTCAGCGGATGTCGCGAAACCAGAAGACAACGGAAGAACGAAAGCGGTGACAATCAGCAGGTGACGCATGACGAATCCTCGATGAAGCTGAGATCTCGAAACGGGAATGCAGCGAGGCATCGTATCGCGATTTCGACTTCACGAGCAGTCTCAACCGCCGATTAACTCCGCAGGATCCTGTCCCGTCAAATAGTAGTACTCGATCAATTCGGCCAGTGTCGTCGGCACCACTCGAGGTGGCAGATCCCGTTGATTCGTGCCTGGAACGAGCGGAGCATCAGGATCGAGGATAATCACCACGACGACGTCCAGCGTGTTGCCAGCAAGGTCGTTGATCGTAAACGCCAACTCAATCGTTTGCGTACCGTCCTCGGCGGTCAGGATCGGCCGTTCTTCAAGATCGTTGAACCGGCGCCGGAACGTCATGTCGCCGGTGCTGTCGTCAAAGACGCGGCCGTGAACAACGAAGCCGTGCCGCAGCCCCAGCGGATTCGCTCGGCGTTCCTCGTCGGTCATCGTCAGGCGGAATTCCGGAGCTGTCACATCGCCGAAGATGAAGAACGTTCGCGTCTGCCCGTTGACGATGCGAGTCAGCAGGTTCCATCCCTCTCGCAAATCGACGGGTGCTGCGTCGACGATCAATTCGCCATTACCGTCGATGTAGCGAAGCTGGTAGCCGGCGAGCTGGTTGGTGTACTTCGCACTTCTGAGCTGAAGGCTCGTCTGGTACTCCGCTCGTGACCCCACCAGTCCGTTCACACGATCGACCTCGACAGCGTCTTCCGGAGCGATCGTCCCGCCGGGTGCGATGCCGTACTGCGTCCAGAGTTCGGTGTTGGTCTTGCCGATCAATTCAGCCGGCATCCAGTCGGGAGCGGCTTCAGCAGGGAACGGAACGAAGTCGGCAGCCTGTTTGTGGTAGTAAGCCTGGTGATTGTTAAACCGGACGGTGCCCAGTCGAACGATGTCAGGCGTGAAGTAAGTCTCGATGTCGCGATTCTTCACTGAGATTTGGCCGTCCATGAAAATGTCGAACTGACTTCGGCCTCGCAGCTGCGAGTCCGTCAGTGTCACAAATTCTGGATCACCCAGAATGTCGACCTCACGCAGCGAGTCGTGAGCGGTGCTGATTCGAATTGCCTGGACGGCTTCGAAGTACCCGTTGCGGATGACGGTCGTTCGATTCACCGGGACATCAATGCCGACGCTCCAGCCAACGACGTGCACGTCTTCGTAGGTCATCTGGTTGGTCACGTTGTTTCGACCAAGGGCTGTTCCGTTTGGACGATCAACGTTGCCAATCAACGTCGCATTACGAATCGTTGTGCGGCCGGTGTACGGGTTGAATATTCCGCGGCCGACGTTCCACGCGGTGAAGTCGTCGATGTATGACTGCCCGGCGTTCGAGTTGGTCTGATGGAACCACGTTTCCAAACCGCTGCGACTTCCGAAGGCCGTGTTTCCGCTAACGTTTCTCAGCGGCACCATCCCGACAGGTACTTCGTCACGTCCGGCGGCGAGGCTGGGGTCAGCCATATTCACCGTCTTGAACTTCGCTTCGCTGGAAGTGGTGAAGAAGTTGAAGGCCGAGTCGCGTGCTCCGGTCGAAATATTGTCGACGACTTCGACGCCTGGTCCCTGCAGCCAGAATCCGTGTCCGCCGTGACCGAAGTCAAAGATGTCCTGTCGATCTTCCAATCCGTCGCCTGACCCGGTGTTCGCGATCGCCAGGTTGCCGACGAACGAACCAATCTCATCGCCGAACTCTGTGAAGAACGACGAGCCGACCACGTTGAACGCGACGTTCTGCGTGAAGTTCACGTAGCTCTGATGGTTGACGTAGCCCAGGCCCGGGCTGTCGACAACGACGCTGCCGGAGACTTCACCGGGATTGTCTGCGTAGGTCGTGCCGGCTCGGTGGAAGTGGACCGCGTAACGACCTCGCTGATTCAAGCCGTGAACCAGTTCGTCATTGTCGTTGAACACGGCGTCATTGGCCGGGTTGCGTTTGTCGGTTCGCCCCAGGCCGTAGAAGCCGACGTTCTCGACTTCGACTCGCTGGTTATGCATGAACATGACATGCCCGCGACGCTGAGTGATCGCCGGATTCTCTGACATGATCACGACGTTGCGGTTCATGTTCGCAACGTAGACGCTCAGATCGTGACCTTCGGGAGTCAGGTGGTTGTATTCCAAAGCCTGAATGCCCGGTTCGTCCGCGTCGGCATCGATCACGACGACATTGCCGTTGATCGATACGATCTCGAGCTCTTCGTCCTGCGTGTTGCGATGGTCTGAGCTGGTGCCGGTCAGGACGAGTCTGTTGCCGGCTTCCCAGTTGACCGGGATCACATCCAGCGTCAGCTGTGTATCGCCGATGATGTCCGATGTTTAGTTGAAGATTGAGTGACGGTTATGGTTTGAGTGATTGATCTCAACGGGACTGTTTCTGCTTGTCAAGGACGAGTCTTTCAACGGCT
>JBLFXD010000746.1:0-3913 GCA_047611045.1 Planctomycetaceae bacterium
TGAGGGAGTCGTCCTGCGTCTTTACCGAGCGTTGTTTGTTGTCGGCCTTGTCGATCAGGCGCAGTTTGATCTGATCCGCGGCGCGCGGCTGGGCGATTTTCTGGAGATCATTTCAGAAGCTGCCCTCGCCGAAGAAGTTCCTGAGCCCGCTCAGCCGGCAGGCGTGATGCAAATGCAGTTTCGGCTGCTGGTTGCTCATTACGCGAGAAAAGACACGGTCGCAGATTTGGACGCGGGACTCGCTGGCCGCTGGCGATTGTTTCGAGCAGCAACGAAATTCGCCTCGGGACGAGGCGCCGCGACGCCGCTTCAGGACTGTTTTCAGGAAGTTCCTTTCGAAACTATGGAGCAGCCGTTCGGCGACTTGCCTGACGAGTTCGAGGAAATCCTCACTCGTTACTTAAGTGTGAAGTTGCAGGGGATGCATTTCTGCGGGCCGGCGTACTACGACATTCCACTTGTGGAAGGTTTCCGCAGTCTCGCTTTGGTCATTTCGGCGATGTGCTGGATTGCGAAGTGGCTGGCGGCGAGCGATGGCCGGTCAACATGGACCACGGAAGACCTCAGCAAAGCGATGACGATCGCCGACCATCATCACGGCTACTCACCAGTCTTCGGCAGCGGCGGATTTCGACGCCGGGTCAACATGCTCGCGAAGACTGACGACCTGACTCGGGTCCTGCTGTGGTACGCCCGTTGAGTCGGCGGTTGGCCTAACCTTCGGCCACAAGTTCTGGCAACGAAACATCGGTCAGGCGAGCTTCTTTGGCGGCGGCCTTCAGCTTTGAAACGACAAAGTATTTGTGATTGGCGACGGCCTGTTCCGAAATGCTCATGAATGTCGCAACATCGCGATTGGGCCAGCCGAGCACGAACAGAAGCTCGACGCATTGCAGCCGTTCGAATTCGCCGCTGCTCAGCCATTGTTCGACCAGCGAGGTCAGACATAGCCCGACGACAGTCTGCTCCGCCGTCCGATCTTCGCGGCTGCGCATCATGCTTGACGCTCGCCGTGCGCTGCCGGCAGGTTCTGGAGACTTGCCGTCGTCGTCTGCCGGTGCAAACAGTGGAACGGTTGGTCGTCGTCCCTGTCGGCGCAAAACGTCGGTCAACTTGTGGGCGGCGATGGCGAAGAGAAACGATTCGACCGGCGTTGCTTCGTCGTAGTTGGGGAGGCTGGTCAGAAAACCGATGAACGTCTCCTGAACGATGTCTTCGCTCAAGCTTCTGTTCGCAAGGCGTGCGTTTGCAAACGCCAGCAGACGACCTTCGTACCTCGCGATGAAGTGTTGCCATGCGGCGGAATCTCCATCCCGCACCTGCCGAAGCATTAACTGGTCAGCTTGATTCACGCGTGGGGATTCCCGTTGAACTTCGCGAACGTCCCAGATAACACCCTCAGGCGATGAACAGTAAACCAACCAGCCCCAGTCCGGCAAAGGCCAGAGCCGTCATGACAGCACGGCCGCGGCTTCCCTTTGCCGCAGACACGGCTCGAAGCCCTGCGGAGACAACCCCCAGCAACGCCGCCAGAGCACCGAACCCGATTCCGAACTGCAGCGCTCGATTGCTGGCGAATGTGCTTTTCCAGGCTTCGATCACTGGCTCTCTGGTTTCAGCCGAATCCAGATATTGCAGGTAGACTCGGTACATAGGTTCTTCGTAGGCACCGAAACTGTGCATTCGCTTTTCGGTATGAACCTGCTGAATCGACGCATCCCGGAAGATGTTCTCAGGCACAGGCTGAACGGCGAGCTTGCTCCACGTCTCAGCAAGCCGTGATCTGAATTTGTCGACGGCATTTTTTGTAGCCTCGGCCATGGCCTCTTCTTGTGAAGAGTACAACCCGCTTGTTTCGACAAATAAGACTCGCGGAACTTCACCGGTCTCAAGAACGGTCTGTTCGCTTTTTGTCCATAACGGAAGGAGTTCTGAGTCCCCATCGGCCGTCTCCGGAGTTTCACTTGTGGTGTCGATGCTGTATCTAACCGGCGCAGATTCGACAATTGGGGCCGGGCCAGGTCGAGTCTGGTCGGATTCATAGCTTGCGGTTTTAGTCAGGAGTAATCCAACCATCACCACGCCGGCAACCAACAAGCCGACACCCAGCAGCACCGGAGCCAGCACACTGCGAGGATGCGAAACAGGGTTTCCCGCTTCGACCGATTGATGCCTCCGATGTGAGCGTCCAGTGAAGGTTCGCAGAATCATCGCGAGCACGAACAGAAATCCGACTCCGACCAGACCGAACACAAGGAGCCACATAGCTGGAAGATCGGCTGTAATATACACAGGAGAGGACTCCATAATTGACTCCGATCGGAGTTGAACTGAATGATTCGATAACGTTGTCAGCAACTGAAGAAGTCATCTAACCGGGCAACTGCCAGGCCAGATTTAGACTTTCGGAGCGGTGCGTTGATCAGGGCGAACCCAGACGGCTGCAAGTTGTGCCGTAGTCGAGGTCGCGATTGCCCAGAGAACGGCCCACTCAGCCGGGAAGTGCGTCGTCAAAGACAGCAGCCATGCGGCGGCGGCGGTCCAGAAGACCGAGGTGACTCGAATCCGATGAGGTCGGTAAGAGTCGACGTGGAACCACCAGCGACGAACCACCATCAGCACGGCGAAGAATACGACGTAGCCGATCAATCGCGACGCGTCTCCGTAGCTAAGTGAGACCGGCAGAAAGTTCTGACTGGATATCTGCGTCGCGACGGGCTCCATGATGCTTCGGACAGGAAGATCGACCATTAGAGCATCGTCGACGCCGAATGCAGCCACTCCGACAGCAACTCCCAGTAAACCGGTCATCATCCGGCGAACAAATCCGTCTCCGCCGCGACCTTCCCACATTTTCGCAGGCAGAATGGCTGCCCACGCTCCAAGTGTTGTGACAATTCCGAAGAGCGTTGCTTGCGTTGGCGTGTCGAGTGCGGTCTTCGTTGCGAACAGAGCAAACGCGATCGCGGCCGAACAGAACGCAGCAACAGCCATTGAGCCGGTTGATTCCGCGACTCGGTCGAGCATTCCGAGTTGCCGCTCGCTTTCGGCTGACTCGTACCGGACGTAACGGTTGTTGAGCCTGGTACCTCGATTGTGGGCGTACCGAATGTTCGGTTCGTCACCCGAAAACGTTTTGATTGCCCATTTGACAAGGCCAAAGGATCTGGCTGCAAACGCGACCAGAATCAAGAGCGGGCTAGCAAGCACGACCAAAGGAATTCCGACGCCAGCAATGAATGGTGAAAGAATGATGAGAGCCAAAATTCCGCCAGCCAACATCCACCAGTTAGCGGTTACCCATTCTGTCCGTTCCTGCCAGTATCGTTGTTTCGCATTGTACATTTCGGCTTGTTGACGATCTTGTGAAGCGTTGAGTCGTTCTCCTTGGACTGGTTCGTCTTGATAGTTCGCGGCGGCCGCTACTGGAATCGGCGGAGGCACTGGTGCGGCCGTGCCGTGAAGTGCCGCAGAGAATTCCTGGGCAAGTCGCGCGGCACTTGATGTTCGCTTCTCTGGATCCTTCGCGAGGGCTCGTTCGACGACAGGACGAATCGCCGGTGGGAGGGAACTGAGGTCCGGCTCGGCGGACAGTTGTTTCATCAGGATTTCGCCGGTTGACTCTCCATCAAACGGAACCTTCCCGGTCAGCATTTCGTAAAGCATGACACCGATCGCGTAGACATCGACTTCTTTGCCGTAACGCCCGTGAGCAATTTCCGGAGCCATGTAGTAAACCGTGCCGACGCTTTGCGTCTGAGCACTGCGGCTACTTTCGGAAATGAACTTCGCCAGCCCGACATCACCGATCTTGATGACTCCATTTTCAAGATAGATGTTGGCTGGCTTGAGGTCACGGTGAACGATGCCGCGTTCGTGCAGGTAGTCTGTTCCGGCGGCAATCTGTGTCAGC
>JBLFXD010000747.1:0-3910 GCA_047611045.1 Planctomycetaceae bacterium
GATCGCGCCCGTCGGGCTGTCATCCGTGAGCGCTTCGTACGCCGAGAACGCCGCTGCTTCCTGGCCTTGCAACCACGCATCATGACCGGCGACCGCCGTCCCGTAATTGCTGTCGGCAGTGGCGATGTCGGTGTCGTACTGCCCGGATGCCGTACTCTCAGTTCCGGAGAACTGGTTGGCCGCCGCCGTCGTTGCACCATTCAGAATTCCATCGGCTGTCGCGATCTGCCCATCCAGCCCGGACTCGATCGATGTTACGGCGGAGTTGAACGTGTTGGAGTGCCCGATTGTCGCCGTGTTGTAAGTGGATTCGGATGTGGCAAAGTTGCCTTCCAGACCCGAAACCAGACCACTCACCGTGCCATCAAAACTCGTCTGCAGAGCCTGCACGTTCGTAGAATGCGTTGCCTGAATGCCCTGTACGGCGGTGTCGTAGCTGCCGCCCAGAGTCGCAACGTTGTTTGAAAAGTCCGAGGAGTGCCCCTGCATCGCCGAGCCATAACCAGCGACGATGTTTCCCGAATTCGTCACGTAACTGGCAACCGCGTTGTCATAACCAGTCTGAGCATTCGTCGCATCGGTCTGAGCCTGCGACTGAGTAATCACCGGCGTCACCGACAACAGCACCCGCTCCTCGCAAACTTCAACCGCCGTTGAGAACTCCGCCGCCGTCGCCGACCACCCACCATTCCGCCGCCGCCGAGAGTGCCCTGCGCCAAATTTTGCTCGTTTGCGACCTCGTGATGAATCTGCATCTCCGCTAGCCCGTGCTGATCGCCCCGTCCAATTCTCCAGCCACTTTGACATCACCATGGCAGCCCGCCTTTCGTAAACAGATACTCACAAAGGAGATAAACAGAACAACCGATAAGCCATCGGTCGACATCGACGAGCCAGCGTCAAATAACGCCGGAAACTATCTCTTCGAAATTTCGTACACACTGCGGAACACAATTCCGGAAAAAAACAAAAGAAAACAAAAATCCCCTCAAGCCTTCAGATCCCCACCAGATCGAACCCGCTGCCGAATCGAAACCACAGGCCAAACCAGAACCAGGCTCCACTCTGCCAGATTCCGAATTCGACTCAGTGTTCCCAACCTGAATCGAGACTCTGCCCGCTCGCGCCGTGCCCGTCAGGCTTGACAACCAATTCGCGAAAGCCATCGCGAAGGAATTCAAGGCAACGGGCACCAAAACAGCGGGCCGCTTCGAACAGGGTCAATTGAAACTTCACTTCGGCTCAGTTAGACGTGTCTGTCTTTGCGTAAACGGTGAAGAGCTTTTCGGGGCTGGCTGATGAAGCGACACTTGCTCTTAGCTGTGATTTTTCTGGCCGGGACTTCAGTCCCGATGGTCTCACAGGCTGACGACGCGTCGACACGGCAGGGCGGTGATGAGGAATCGTTGGCTGCCGTATCGAAAATGGTGGACCGGTACTGTGTCGATTGCCATGACGGAGTTGAGCCGGCTGCGGGGTTGAGGCTCAAGGGTTTTGATACGAGCGCGGCTCTCGGTACGAAGCCATGGGATACAGAAGTTTGGGAGAAGATTGTCAAACGGCTTGCGGCGAGGCAGATGCCGCCGGTTGATGCCGAACGACCTTCCGAGTCTGAATACAAGTCGGTGTTGACCGCGATGGAGTCCGTGCTTGATCGCGCGGCGGAAAAGCATCCTCGACCGGGTCGGACGGATTCGGTTCGACGATTGAACCGCACTGAATACCGCAATGCGATTCGTGATTTGCTGGCAGTCGATGTTGATGTCGACAGCATGCTTCCGGCTGACCAGCTCAGTCACGGCTTCGACAATGTGACGGTTGGAGAGTTATCGCCGTTGCTGCTTGGTCGGTACATCACGGCTGCCGAGAAGATCAGTCGGTTGGCCGTTGGGGGGCTTGCGAAAAGTCCTGGCGGAGTCACTGTCCGGCTTCCGGCCGATCGAACGCAGGACGTTCATGTTGAAGGGCTGCCGCTGGGGACTCGCGGTGGGGTGTTGTTCGAGCATCATTTTCCAGCCGACGGTCAGTACGAAATCCAACTGCGACTGATGCGGGACCGCGACGAAAACATTGAAGGTCTAACCGGGTCGCACGACATTGATGTGCTGTTGGACCGAGACCTCGTTCATCGATTCACGATCGTCAAGCCGAATGGCAAGCGAGGATACGACAAGGACGACACGCTGGTCGACGCTCATCTTAAAAAGCGATTTCGAGTCACTGCCGGGCCTCACAAAGTCGGCGTGACGTTCCCAATCAAATCGTCGTCGCTACTCGAAATCTACAGGCAGCCGTTCCTGGCCAGCTTCAATCGGCATCGACATCCACGACGAGCCCCGGCGCTGTTTGAAGCATCGCTCGTCGGCCCGTTCGATCCGGAAGGTCCTGGCGATACTCCCAGTCGGCGAAGGATCTTTTCTCAGCACGATGCCGAAGACGCGACGACTCGTGCCGAAACGCTTCTTCGGCCACTCATAAGACTTGCCTATCGCCGACCGGTGACTGACGACGACCTCGCCGTTCCGATGCGATTCTTCAATCAACGATTCGTCGCCGACGGTTTTGAGGCGGGCATCGAGACGGCGCTGTCGGCTGTCCTGGTCAACCCTCACTTTCTATTGCGTGCCGAGAAG
This sequence comes from Planctomycetaceae bacterium, assembly GCA_047611045.1. Taxonomy (GTDB): domain Bacteria; phylum Planctomycetota; class Planctomycetia; order Planctomycetales; family Planctomycetaceae; genus JABMPE01. Next base: position 2,634 of record JBLFXD010000747.1, read on the forward strand.
GATCCTGAAGACCTTGCCGCCGGATCGGCCTATAAGATTTCCGACGTCGAGCTCGCGTCTCGGTTGTCGTTCTTTTTGTGGAGCAGCATCCCCGATGAAGAGTTGCTGGCACTTGCCGAGCGTCGCCAATTGCGAAATTCCAATGTGCTAAGGTCACAGGTTCAGCGAATGCTCAAGGACGAGAGGTCGCAATCGCTCGTCAACAACTTCGCCGCGCAATGGCTGTACCTGCGAAATCTTGACTCGCTGACACCGGACCGTCGGCTGTTTCCGAATTTCGACGACAATCTGCGAATTGCGTTGCGACGAGAAACGGAACTGCTCTTCGAAAGCGTGCTGCGCGAAGACCGCAGCGTTCTGGATCTGCTCAGCACGGACACGACGTTTCTGAACGAGCGATTGGCAAAGCACTACGAAATTCCTCACGTGTTCGGCAGCCATTTTCGTCCCGTGCCGTTGAGCAAAAACAGCCATCGCGGCGGGCTGCTTCGACATGGCAGCATCCTCGCCGTCACGTCTTACGCGACGCGGACGTCGCCAACGATTCGTGGCAACTGGGTTCTGGAGAACATTCTCGGAGCACCGGCTCCGCCACCGCCGCCGAACGTGCCGAGTCTGAAGGACAAGACCGCATCGTCAGCGGTCACGATCCGCGAGCGGCTGGCCGAACATCGAGCCAACCCCGCCTGCGCCAGCTGCCACAACCTGATGGACCCGGTCGGATTTACACTGGAGAACTTCGACGCCGTCGGTCGCTGGCGATTGTTTGATCGAGAACAGCCGGTCGATTCTTCCGGAGCCTTGCCGGACGGAACTGAAGTCAGCAGTCTGGAAGAGCTGGAAGCCGGCATTCTTGAACGGCCGGAAATGTTTGTCAGCACTTTGACCGGCAAACTGCTGACATTCGCACTCGGCCGAGGAGTAGAATTTCACGACGCGCCGGCAATCCGCAAGGTTGTCCGCGAAGCAGCCGATAACGACTATCGATTCTCGTCGCTCATCCAGGCCATCGTGACGAGCACGCCATTTCAAATGCGAGTTACGCGATGATCAACACTCGAAAATCAATCTCACGACGAACGCTCCTGCGAGGTGCCGGCGCCGCGTTTTCGCTGCCGCTGCTGGACGCGATGATTCCAGCCAGCACGGCTCTTGCGGAAACAGCCGCCGCGCCGACTCAGCTTCGCCGGCTTGGCTATGTCTACATGCCGATGGGCTTTAACCCGAAGGAATGGGTTCCAAAGGGCGACACGCTCGACAAACTGCCGTCGTCGCTG
>JBLFXD010000748.1:0-3901 GCA_047611045.1 Planctomycetaceae bacterium
TCCACCGAATGAATTCCGTAGTGGAACAGGCCGGGGTTTCCGTCCGCTCGTTTCGACGGCCCGAAGGTGATCGCTCCGTTTGTTCTGCCGAGTTGCTGATTCTTTAACGCCGACTCCTGAACTTCCCGACTGAATCGCAGAGCCGAGCTGTTCAGCAACGTTGTGTCATTCTGTTGAGCGAGTTCGACGATCGCGGTGGCATCGCTGATCGAACACGCGAAAGGCTTGTCGACGAATGTTGCCATCTTTGCTTCGAGAAACGGTCGTGCTCGTTCGAGGTGGCAGTCTCCGCAAAGTGATAGAATCAGCACGCCGTCGATTTGTTCCATCAGTTGTTCGCGGCTGTCGACAATGGCCACGCCGATACTTTCCAGTTCGGCCTGAAAACCAGGTATCCGTTCCGGAGCCATCTCAGAACCGCCGGACCACGCAGCGACAATCTGCGCACCGTCTACCCATTGCTCACGATCGACCCCCGCGTGATTAAACCGGCGCGAGAACTCGACCGAGTGCGACGAATCAAGATCGACGATACCCAGCCGCAACATTGTTTGATCTGAATGTGGAGAGGATTTGGGAAGGGATCAGCACGTGAATTGACAAAACACCAAACCGCGAGCGCACAAAAAACCGGCGACGACGGCGATGGTGTGTCTTTTTCGATTGGTGAGTGAGGGTTCTTGTGAGCCGGACGGCTCGAGAAGTGAGACCCGGATGGACCGGGAATTGAGCGTTCGGGCTTTGGGATGCCCTGAGAGGAGCGGCACGATATGGCAGCTTCAAGAATGCCGCAATGCGAATCGTCGCCTTTCGATGTCTTGAATTGGGGCCTGAGATCGGGGCTCCCCTGAATCGAGAGAACGAACTGCGAGCCTATTCGCTGGCGACGTTGACGAAGACTTTCAGGGCTTTGCCGGATTCCAGGAGGGTCATCATTTCCTGGTAGTTGTCGAGGCCTTCGACGGGGTGGGTCAGGATTCGCTCGGTGACGCCAGGGAACATCTGCTCGCCCAGGGATAGGTCGGCGATGCCCTGTTCGAAGTGCTTCCAGTTTCCGTTGACGGTGCCGACCAGGAGTTTGTTGCCGAGGACCCATTCGAGGTTGATCTTGTCGGCCGGGACGTCAACGATCGCATCGCCGCCGGTGACGCTGCTCCAGATCAGGGCTCCGTTGAGGCCGAGGAACTCCATCGCCTGAAACGCCAGTCGGCTGTTGCCGGTGGCTTCGAAGATGATGTCAGGTTTTTTGCCGATCTCTTCGATCAGCGCTTGCGGACTTTGCTCATTCGTACTGACGTAGCGGGCGCCGTAGGCGGTGGCGATTTCGGCTTTGAGGTTTCCTTCGGCGGCGCCTCGGGCGAATGTGAAGACTTCGTAGCCGCGGAGTGAGAGCATCAACGTGGCCAGCAGCCCGATCTGGCCGCTGCCCATGACGAAGGCCGTTTGAGGCTGCCAGACCTGAAGTCGCTGTTGGGCGAGGTTGGCCTGTTCGAGTCCTTTGGCCACGACGCTGGCCGGTTCGGCCAGGACGCCGATGTGCTTCAGGCCGGCGGGGACTCGGACGAAGAATTCTTCTTCGTCAACGAAGTATTCCGTCAGAAATCCGTGCCGCAGATTGATACCGCGTTCGAAGTAGACTTCTTCACTAGTGATATCGTTGCGGCCGATGTCGTCGTAGATCGAAGTTCCGGGACGTCGGACGGTGCAGGCCACGTAGTCGCCGGGTTTGACTTTCCGGACGGCGTCGCCAACTTCGAGCACCTGGCCGAAGACTTCGTGCCCGATGATCAGGAAGTCGTCACCGACTGGCGAGTCGCCGTACAGCCCGTCGTTGACTTCGCGGTCCGTGGCATCGACTCCGACCTGCAGGACCTTGACGAGGACTCCGCGGCCGTTCGCCACGCTGTTGAGTTCAGGTTTCGGGATGTCGACAAGATGAACGCTGTTCTTCTGCGGCGGCTTGACGGCGATGGCTTTCATGGGATTGCTCGAAGTCTCTTAGCGTTAAACGTGTGTCAATTTCTCGGGATGGTATGCCGGCGCTTCGCTTGTCAGACCCTACGGTGGGTGTCGACGAATTCTCTATTCCCACTCGATCGTGCTGGGGGGTTTGGAGCTGACGTCGTAGACGACTCGGTTGATGCCTCGGACGGAGTTGGTGATTCGTGTCGAGATCCTCTGAAGCACGTCGTGAGGCATGCGGAACCAGTCGGCTGTCATGAAGTCGCTTGTCGTGACCGCTCGAATGACGATCGTGCTTTCGTAGGTCCGGGCATCGCCCATGACGCCGACCGACTGAATCGGCAACAGCGCGGCGAAGGCCTGACTGATTTCGCGGTAGAGCTCGGCGCGGTGCAGTTCTTCGATGAGGATCGCGTCGGCTTCTCGGATGATGGCGAGTCGTTCTTCGGTCACTTCACCCAGGCAACGAACGGCCAGTCCAGGGCCGGGGAATGGATGCCGCCATACGAGATGTTCGGGCAAGCCGAGGGCAACGCCCATTTGCCGGACTTCGTCTTTGAAGAAGTCTCGCAGCGGTTCGATCAGTTCGAAGCCGAGTTCTTTGGGCAGACCACCGACGTTGTGGTGAGCTTTGATTGTGGCTGCAGGACCGTCGGCGCTGGCACCGGATTCGATCACGTCGGGATAAAGTGTGCCTTGAGCCAGGAACCGGGAATCGGGGATCGACAGTGCTTCTTCCTTGAAGACGTCGATAAAGAGCTTGCCGATGATCTTTCGTTTTTTCTGAGGATCAGACTCGCCAGCCAGTCCGTCCAGAAACAGCTTGCGAGCGTCGGCGACGTGCAGGTCAGTTTTGAAGTGCTCGCCGAAGTGCTCTCTTACCTGCTCGGCTTCTCCTTTTCGCAGCAGCCCGTTGTCGACGAAAATGCACGACAATTGATCGCCGATCGCTTTGTAGAGGAGTGCGGCGACGACGGACGAATCGACTCCGCCGGAGAGTCCGCAGATGACTCGGCCGGTGCCAACTCGTTCGCGAATCGCGGCGGCTTCGCGTTCGATCAGCGATTCGATTTTCCACGTGCCTTCAGCGCCGCAGATTCCTCGGACAAAGTTTCGCAGCAGTTGGCCGCCGAGTTCCGTGTGGGTGACTTCGGGGTGAAATTGCAGGCCGTATATCTCTTTCGACTTGTGCTGGACGGCCGCGTGCGGGCACGTTTCGGTCGTCGCGATCGAGTTGAACGATTCGCTGAGATTCTCGACCTGGTCGCCGTGGCTCATCCAGACGCGAGACTCGCCTGAAATGTCTTTGAAGAGTGCGTTGTCGCCTTTCGCCTTGCAGACGGCGAGGCCGAACTCACGCGATTCGCCGGGTTTGACCAGGCTGCCCTGAGACCGACAGGCCAGCTGCATGCCGTAGCAGATTCCGAGCACGGGAATGCCGAGGTCAAAGATCCCTGGATCCGGCTGAGGAGCACCTTCGCCGTAAACGCTGTCCGGACCGCCCGAGAGGATGATGCCCTTCGGATTGATCTCGCGGATCCGTTCCGCGGAAAGATTATGTCGGACCAACTGGCAATAGACATTCTCTTCACGAACTCGGCGAGTGATGAGCTGTGCTGTCTGGCCGCCAAAGTCCAGTACTAGAATCTGGTCTTCTGTCGACAGATCAACGCCGATTCCGGCGATCTCCGACGACGCGGGAGTGGCCGAATTGGAAGCAGAAGGCTGAGACGTTGCCGTCATGGTTGGGATCTTTCGCTGCCGCTGCGATATGTCCGCAGCCGAGCCGGTGCACAGGCCGAGCAAGCATCCTGCAAAATCCGGCCGCCAGAAACGAAAAATACCCCCGAAGCGTCGGGGGCAAACAGCTGATGCTACAGCCTGGCGATTCAAATTCAATCGAGGATGGGTTGCTGGCCAGGCCGGTTCGGAATGACAC
>JBLFXD010000749.1:0-3895 GCA_047611045.1 Planctomycetaceae bacterium
ACGTGAAAAGACAAGGGCCCGGCACGGCGCTAGCCGCCGGTGTCATCCCGTTCTTTACCGGCGGCTAGCGCCGTTCCGCTCACGCCTTCGGCGAAGGCTCGCGTCATCGTTTTGAACAAAACAGAAAAGTCGTGTGGCGCTTTTGTCAATGACTTTGTAGGGGCGAATATCACCGCCCCTGACGGAAACTGCCCCGCTGTCTTGAAAGGAAGGGCCTGTATGCACCCGACTCATGATGAACTGATTGGTCTGGTCCACGGAACCGCGGACGAGAAGACGGCGGACGCGGTTGCCAGGCACGTTGAAGAGTGTGCCGAGTGCGAGGAAACGCTGCGGAACCTCGACACGGCTGCGGATGAGGTCATACAGCAGCTTCGCAAGCCTGCATCGATGGGCCAGTTTGAGAGCGAGTCGGAGTGTCGGAACCTGGTGTCGGTCGTCGCCGCCATCGGTCGCGATCTGACCGTTGCGCCGACTGACACGACGACGACGCACGAGACCGATTCCGATCTCGGAGTCATCCGCGACTACCAGTTGCTCGCAAAACTCGGTGAAGGCGGCATGGGTGCCGTCTACAAGGCACTGCACACAAAGTTGCAGAAGGTGGTCGCCATCAAGGTACTGCCCGCCGGACGCATGAACGGTCCTCAAGCCGTGCAACGTTTCGAGCGGGAAATGCAGGCTGTCGGTCGCCTGTCGCACCCGAACATTGTCGGAGCCCACGACGCGGGCGAGCACGAAGGCACGAACTTTCTGGTGATGGAGCACGTCGCCGGCATCGACCTGTCTGAGCTGATTCGTAACGTCGGTCCGCTGCCGATTGCCGATGCCTGCGAACTGGCCGTCAGGCAGCGGTCGGTCTGCAGCATGCCCTCGAACATGACCTCGTCCACCGCGACATTAAACCGTCGAATCTGATGCTGGCTCCTGACGGACAGGTCAAGATCCTCGACCTCGGCCTGGCCCGTTTGCACATGGGCGATCAGCCCGAACTGACGTCGACCGGCCAGATGATGGGAACGCTCGATTACATCGCTCCGGAACAGACCGGCGACAGTCACGACGTCGACATCCGGGCCGACATCTTCAGTCTGGGAGCGACTCTGTACAAACTACTGACGGGAGTCACGCCTTACTCCGACCCGAAGTACAACACGGCGATCAAGAGGCTGGCCGCACTCGCCAACGAGCCGATTCCGCCGGTTGAGTCCCGACGCGAGGAAGTGCCCGCTGAACTGGCCGCCGTGGTCAGCCGCATGCTGGCCAAGGATCCCGACGAGCGATTCCACACACCGGCCGAAGTGGCCCAGGCACTGGAGCCATTCGCCGTCGGAGCAGAACTGGCAGCATTGCTGTCCCGTGCGCAGTATTCAGCGACGGTGGAAGACGATTCGGTTTCCGCCGGGAACAGCACGTTTCCGCACGTGTGTTCCTTCGCCAAAACGGATCCCGATCGACGTCACGTCGCCAACACGCCCACCGAAGCCTTCGAAAGCGATTCGAAACAGCTTCCCCCAGAACTGGAGCCGACATTCATCCGGCCTGCATCCGGGAACGAACAGTCAACACGCAACCCGCGACGCACCATCGTCGCCTGCGCGTTGGTGGGACTCGGAATTCTGCTGGCCGGGTTCATCGTTTTCCGAGTCAACGTTCCCGGCGGCACGATCGTGCTGGAGTGCGACCCGGCAGCTCTGGAAGGCGCGAAGATCGAAGTCGATGGAGAAGAAGTGGCCATCGCACTCGCTGGTGACGATCAGCCGGTCACGATCGGAGTCGACCAGCGACAGGGCAAGCTGCGGATCACGAAAGCCGGCTTCAAGGTCTTCGCCAAAGACTTCGAGATCGCCGTCGGTAAGGACGAGCATTCGATCAAAGTGAAGTTCGAACCGCTAATGCCAGTCGCCATGCCCGATTCCAAACCCCAGGAATGGCAACCGGGACCGTCTGAGAACGTCCTGCACGGACTGATTCCGAGACCGGCAACGTTCGCTGGCATCAAACGCTGGCAGATCGAAACCACCCGCCCGCGTGGAGCCATTTTTACCGCGGAGTTCAGTCCCGACGGCAAATTGTTGGCTTGTGGAACCGATACCGGTCAGGTGCGAATCTACGACGCGGAAACACTGGAACTCGTCGATCTGGTCATTGGCTTCACGAAGGCGGTTAAGTGCGTTGCCTGGAGCCCGGATGGTCAGTGGCTGGCATTTGGCGGACATGAGCCTGTTGTCCGCCTGTGGGACAAAGACACAAAGCGTGTGTTCCCGATCGCACTCGATCGGGGTCACGCTACGGCAGTTTCGTGGGCTCCCGATAGCGACTGATTTGCGGTCGCCAATTACTCTCCAGACAAGTCTGCGATTGAAGTGTGGACGGTTAACGGCAAGCGAGTTACGTCACTCACTTTCCAAGGCTCCCATTACCAGGCCGCCGCCGCGTGGAGCCCGGACGGTCAATGGCTGGCCGGCGGCAACAATACGGGACAGGTTCATCTCTGGAAAACAGAAGGCTTCAAGGCCGGCCCCGTTATCGAAGTGGATGACCTCGCGATTAACTGCATCGCGTGGAGCGCTGACAGTCTGATGTTTGCGACCGGGCACAGTGGCTCAAACAAGATTCGAATCTGGAACTCGGATGGGACAGTCGAAAGGGAACTGAAAACTGCGAACGCCCAGGTTCATTGCGTCGCCTGGAGCCCGCGCGGAAACAAACTGGTTTCTTCTGGCACTCAAGTCAAAGTACACGATCTGGAGGACGATTCCAGGTCCGTGGTCCCAACGCACAATGGAGGCGTCATTTTCGGTGTCTGCTGGCATCCAGACGGAAACCGCTTTGCCAGCGTTGACGAGCAACGACAGATCAGACTCTGGAAGCAGGATGGAGCATTGCTAAGGGCGGCACCCTCGTATCCCGATCTCAGCCATTCATCCGTGAAGTGGAGCCACGACGGCGAATTTGTGGCTTCCACGTCAGATGGGCAGCGGGGAATCTGGTTGTGGAATGCCCGAGGAGTGTCTCAGGCCATCATCAAGGGCGGCCGCCCGATTGCCTGGCATCCCACCAAGTGTCAGATCGCCGGCCGAGACGGGAATGACCTTCAACTTTGGGATAGCCAGGGGAAATTGTTATCCACTGCCGTTCAAACAAATAGTTCCCCGTGGAGTGTTGCCTGGAGTCCGGACGGCAAGCTGCTCGCTGTCGGAGATCAATTCGGGCTGGTCGAAATTTGGGAACCAGGACGAAAACGGCTCGCAACATGGCAGGGGCACGAATCCGGAATGATTAGCGACATCGCCTGGAGTCCGGATGGGAACGCTCTGGTTACAGGATCTGCAGACAGCACAGCACGCTTTTGGAAACGTGACGGGACCCCCGGTATCGTCATGAAACAACCAGGGCAGTGTCGATCCGTTGCATGGAATCCGACCGGAGACCGTATCGCTGTTTCCAGCGATACGACGGGCATCTGGAATCTTGACGGAACAAGTGGACCCGCACTGAAGGGTCTATCCAATGGCTATTCCGTCGACTGGAGCCCGGATGGCAAGCGGCTGGTCACTGGCAGCTACGATCGTACGGTCCGGCTCTGGTCCGACGAAGGACTGCCACAATCGGTTCTGCGCGAGCACGATTGCATCGTCCACTCGGTTGACTGGAGCCCGACCGGGTCGCACTTCGCCTCGGCAGCCGACGACGGTACGACAATTGTCTGGGACGTTCAGACGACTGAGCCGCTGTGGGTGGGAGTTCAGCTCGGTGAGAGATGCGCTAGCAGCGTGTCCGGATACCTGTTTCGACCTGGATTTCGTGTTGGGGATGGTGTATTCGGGACTCAGTTGACCGGGCATTCTTTTTGTTGTTGAACGGGTTCACGGATGAGTCGTAAGTTTCGCGA
>JBLFXD010000750.1:0-3893 GCA_047611045.1 Planctomycetaceae bacterium
ATGTCAGTGAGTATGGCCTTTGGCCAATGGGATTCGTAACGAATCGGAATCCTGGGGCGGTGCCCCAGGCTACGGTAAAAAGTGGCTTTCAGCCACGCTGGGCCTCAAAACTGTGCAACTTCAAAACTCACGCTTCGGGTTACCATTCTTAATGCCGTAAGCTGTGGATCCTCAGGGGAGAACCCAATTGATGACAACGCCCTGCCCTTCGACAACTGACCTGCGCGGGCTGGTCAACGGCTCGCTGTCTGACAGCGAGGCCGACAACCTGCAGCTTCATCTGGAGCGGTGCGAGACCTGTCAGGGCGCTTTGCAGGAGATCGTCGCTGACGGAGACTTCTGGAAGTCGGCGGCTGAGAATCTTTCGGATGGCGAAGCGGCCGGGCCGGGGTTGGAGCGGATCGTCGACGAGTTGCAGCACCAGTCTCCGGAAGACGCTGAGGAGATGGGTGAGGCGATCGAGCTGAAGCTTTCGTTTATCGATCCGCCGACCGAGCCGGGCACGATTGGGCGGCTCAAGCATTACGACATTCTAAGAGTGGCCGGTCGCGGCGGGATGGGGATCGTCCTGAAAGCGTTTGATCGGACGCTGCGGAGGGTGGTGGCCGTCAAGATGCTCGCGCCGCATCTGGCGGGGAACGGTCAGGCTCGGCAACGTTTCGTGCGGGAAGGTCGCGCGGCGGCCGGAATCTGTCATGAGCATGTCGTAACGATTCATGCCGTCGAAGAAGCTCCGCCGTTCATCGTCATGCAGTACGTGCAGGGCGAGACGCTGGAAGGTCGCATTCATCGCAACGGTTCGCTGGAAATTCGCGAGGCCATGCGGATTGCGAAGCAGATTGCTCAGGGGCTGGCGGCCGCTCACACGCAGGGCGTCGTGCATCGAGACATCAAGCCGGCGAACATCCTGCTGGAAAACGGCGTCGCGCGAGTTCGTATCACGGACTTTGGTCTTGCTCGAGCGGTCGACGACGCCAGTCTCACACAAAGCGGAGTCGTCGCCGGCACGCCTCAGTACATGGCTCCGGAACAGGCTAACGGCGACGCCGTCGACGAACGGGCGGACCTGTTCAGCCTGGGCAGCGTGCTGTACACGATGCTGGCCGGTCACGCTCCGTTTCGAGCGACGACGACGATGGGCGTGCTGAAACGACTTTGCGACAACACGGCTCGCCCGATTCGCGAGATCAATCCCGATGTTCCCGACTGGCTGGTCATCATGATCAACCGACTGCACGCCAAGCGTCCGGCCGATCGGTACCAGTCCGCTCTGGAAGTGGCCGACGTGCTGGAACGCGGACTGGCATCGCTACAAAACGGCGCGGCTCCGACAGTCGAGCTTCCGAAGACCGAATCAACGACTGCAGAATCGCCCGAACGTTCGCAGACTCAATCGAGTAGTTCTCTCGCACTGGCCGGATCGTCGCACCATAAGATCGCCGCCAGTCAGCAGTTGATGCTGCGATGGCTGATGCTGTCAATTCCCGTCTGGCTGATTGCTGTCGCGCTGGTTGTGACACTGTGCGGACGGCCCGGTCAGTCAGCGGCAGAATTTTGCGTGATGCTTTTTCTAGGAACGAGTGCTCTCGGACTGGTCATCGCGGGCTTGAAGCCGTTCTGCTCGGAGACCGCATCGACGGAGGACATGGAGGAGGCAGCTCACTCGCGGAAAGCGGTCGATTTCCAACGGCTCGTTTCGGGATGGATGTTCAGACCGATACCGCAGTGGATGGTTTTTGTGATCGTTGGTGTCTGCGTGACTCCGTTCGCTCCGTCAGCGGCGGTGCTGGCGGCGGTTCTTACGGTTGCCCGGTTCGTCGTGCAAAGACTCGTACCAGATCGATGGAAGGCTCGTCAGGGTGAGGAAGAAGCCAGGAGTCAGTCAGCGACGAATGTTGCCCCCGAGATGCGTTTTGAAAACTTCGTTCTCGTGCGACTTGTTCGAAGCGCGTTCGAAGCGCGTTCGAAGCGCGTTCGAAGCGCGTTCGAAGTAGCTCCGCAGTCTATCGGTAGTTGTTTTACCTGGTTGCTGGTCTGGCTGGCGCCGGCATTCGTGTGGGCAACCGTCTTCTTCATTCAGGAAGATCGCATTCGTCTGGAAGGTTCGTCACGAGGAATTGACGAAATCGATATGGAACTCTTGCTGGTCGCCTACGGTGTTTGTGCCATCTGGATGCTGGTCGGTCTGCTGTGGTTTAAGAGGCGGCGTCTGGATGGGACAGCACTTTTTGCCCGTGGTGCACGCTGGAGCGGAGTGCTCGGAACTCTGGGGCTGGCCGGTATTTTCACTGTCTGCGGCTACGAAACCTGGAAAAGCGATGTCTACCTGCCTGCAATCGGCTATCGAGTTCCCAGGGCCGCGAACATCACAATGGAAGCTCCTCGGGTAGCAACGATTGCTCAGCGCAGCATGTTGAAGGTCGAGTTCGAGGTCGCGGTAGACGGCATCGAAGTGGTGATCGACTTCGACGATGGCAAAGTGGTGAACTTCTCGCCGGCTCATCATGGAATCATGGTTCAACTTTCGGAACCGCCCGGCACGTACCAATGGAAAGCCATGCTGAAGGGCGAGCATGTCGCTTCCGGAGAAGTCACTCTGATCAGTGGCCAGTTGGTCGAAATCCAGGTGCCGCGACCGACTCTCCGTCAGTTGATTGCCGGCCGCTGGGAATCTGATCCGGAAGAGATCGCAGTCGACTGGGGCGGCGAGGATCAAGACTCAAGCGATATGCAGGTGGAACTGGAATTTGAAAATGATCTGGCGACGATGGCCGTTCGTGAATCAAGTTCTGTCGAGCGCAGTCAGCATCGAGTGAGGATTGACGAGTCCGTTACGCCGGCCTTGATCGATCTATTACTACCAGACGGACAGCAGTTGATCGGGATTGCCAGGTTCCAGGCAGGCCACAAGAGCCATTTTCAGAGGCGCGGCCAGCACATGGTGTCGCCAATGGTTCCTGGTGAATCCGAAATGACGATGACTGCAGAAGGCATGGGGGACGGTTCTGACTATGAGGGCGGTGCGTTTCCGGGAGCAGCACCGTCAATGGGCTTCGGTGCTCCGGGCATGGTCAAGCCCAGCGAGCCGGATCGATTGGTGCTTTGCGTGACTCAGGGAAGCGGCTTGCGTCCCTGGGAATTTCAGGCGGACGAAGAACGCGGGCACATGGTCTTCTCGCTGGTTCGTTCTCGAGAATCTGGATCACTGCGTGCGAAACTCGCTCTCAATCCTGTCAGTCTGGAAACGTCCCAGGACATGACGATGCAGTCGGTGCAGGCCTGGTCGAAGAAGTTGAACATTGAGGCTGAAGGTACGAATTCCGTCGGCATGGAAATGGTGCTGGTTCCGCCAGCAGCCTACCACCTGGTCGACCCGCCTCATCTTGCAACACTGAGGCGTGAACTTCCCGAGCCGAGTCCGGTCCGTGATGATCCGGACTTTAAATATGAGTTCCCGCCGAAACTCAAACAACAAATCACCAAGAGACATAAGGTTGTCTCGTATCCGTTTGTGATGTCCCGCCGGATGGTGACGACCGAGCAGTTTCGACAGTTCATTGACGAAACCGGCTACGTCACCGATGCCGAGCGAGGAACGAGCGAGAAGTCCGCATCTCCCCCCGAAACGAAGGGCGGCTGGCACCAGGAGGGGCGTCTCTTCAACTGGGCCGACGGCTTGAGTTGGAAGAATCCAATATCTGTGGATGAGGAAGTGAAAGGGCTCAATCTTCCGGTGTCCATGATCAGTTGGCGAGACGCCACCGAGTTCTGCAAATGGCTGTCTGAAAAAGAGGTTCTTCGCAAAGTGTAGTGGCTGTCAGAGGTGCTGAGGGTGGCGTAGCTGGTGTGAATTCGGGATGTTTCGGAGATGGATACTCTCACTAAACACTATT
>JBLFXD010000751.1:0-3889 GCA_047611045.1 Planctomycetaceae bacterium
ATCAAAGCACCCCTCGTGGCAGCACGCGGCTGTCGCCGCCGATCATCCGCTGGCCAGCAAGGCAGGCGTCGAGATGATCCGGCAGGGTGGCAACGTCGTCGATGCTGCGGTGGCCGTCGGATTTGCGTTGTCCGTGCTTCGGCCGGCGAGTTCGGGCATGGGCGGCGGCGGATTCATGGTCATCTGGGATGCGAAGAATCAGCGGTCGATTGCGATGGACTATCGAGAGCGTGCGCCGTTGGCGGCAACACGGGACATGTATGCAGAAGGCGGAAGCGAAGCCAGTCGCCGCGGTGCACTGGCCGTGGCCGTGCCGGGGCATGTTCGAGGCTTGTGCCACGCTCTGAAGAAGTACGGAACGCTCCCGCTGAGCACCGTACTGCAGCCGGCGATTCGCTTTGCGAAAGACGGCGTGCCTTTGGACGCTCACGCGCTGTCGGGCCGACGAAGCAAAATTCGGTCGGTGCGAAAACTCAGCAAAGAATTCAAAGGACTTTGGAAGGAGTACCTCGGCAGCGGAGAGTTGTCGGAAACTGACGAAGATGGATCGCCGCTTTTGTGGAAGTCGCCGCAGTTGCCCGCGTTGGAACTGCTCGCGCGCGACGGAGTCGATGCTTTCTATCAAGGACCGATCGCCGCGAGCATCGTGAAACACCTGAAGAGTCGCGGCGGGATTCTCACGCTTGAGGATTTTCGACGGATGGATGTCGTCGAGCGTCCCGCGATTTCCGGCGAGTTTGATGGCATGCAGATTGTGGCCATGCCGCCACCATCAAGTGGCGGTGTCGCGATCGTCGAAAGCCTCAACATCCTGACATGGCTCGAGCAGAACAAACTGAATGCTCGACTGGAATCTCTCGGTCATAACTCGCCGAAGTATCTGCACGTTCTGACTGAGGCACTCAAGCATTCATTCGCGGATCGAGCGACGTGGCTGGGCGATCCCGACTTTGTCGAAATTCCCGTGTCGCGTCTGACGAGTCCGGAGTACGCCGCGAAGCTCGGAGAGCGGATCAGCATGAACGAGACTCGACCTCTGAAAGATTACGGTCGGTACCTGCCGGTCGAAGATGGCGGCACGTCGCACTTTTCAATCATCGATGCCGATGGAAACGCCGTCGCCTGCACGGAGACGATCAACACCGGCTTCGGCAGCTGGGAAGTTGATCCAAAGTTCGGCATCGTTCTGAACAACGAGATGGACGACTTCGCCGCGCGGCCCGGCGAGCCCAACGTCTTTGGTTTGATCCAGTCAGAAGCCAGCGCCGTCGGACCTCGCCGAAAACCACTGTCGAGCATGTCGCCCACGATTCTGGTTCGAAATGGAAAAGCGGTTTTCGTTGCCGGAGCGTCGGGCGGTCCGAGAATCATCAGCTCAACGCTGCAAGTTCTGCTTAACATGACTCGATTCGGAATGTCGCCGACCGAAGCTCTCAGCAAGCCTCGCATCCACCACCAATGGCTGCCGGAAACTCTGTTGCTTGAATCACCGCTGGACACGACCGTCGCAGAAAAACTGCAAAGCTTCGGACACCTGACGGCAAAGAGAGACAACCAGGCCGTTTCTCAAGCAGCTCGACGAACGCCAGCCGGCCTCGAAGCCGCCAGCGACGCTCGTAAACACGGTCGCGCCGCCGGATACTGAAATGGCCGGCCCTCTTTGTCGCTGAATCAAAGCCACAGAGATCACAGAGGACACCGAGAAATTATCAAGAACGACTCCGTGGCCTCTGTGATCTCTGTGGCTAAATTTTCCCCGCAGCCCGGAGTGGTCGGAGGTCGGGCTGAGTTATCAACCCTTCACGACGCCGAGTGGTCGCATTCGGGCGACCTTTTTTGAAATGCCGGCTCGGTGGACGACGTCGACGACCTGGTTGACGTCTTTGTAAGCGTCGGGTTGTTCTTCCGCGAGGCCTCGCCAGCTTTGGGCTTTCGCGATGACGCCTCGTGCTGCCAGCTCTCGGTCGATGCGGCGTCCTTTCGCCTGTTTGACGGCTTGAGTTCTGCTCATCAGTCGGCCTGCTCCGTGACACGTGGTGCCGAAGGTTTGCTCCATGCTTCCCTGCTGGCCGGTCAGCACCCAGCTCGCTCGGCCCATGTCGCCGGGGATGAGAACCGGTTGACCGATCTCCTGGTATCGCTCGGGAATTTCGGAATGGCCCGGCGGGAACGCTCGCGTCGCCCCTTTGCGGTGAACCCAGACCTTCTTATCGACGGCGTCGATCCGGTGTTCTTCGAACTTGGCGATGTTGTGGGCGACGTCGTAGACAAGGCCCATGTTCAGACTCTGCCATGACTCGGAGAAGACTTTTTCGAAGACCTCACGAGCCTGCCACATTAGCAACTGGCGGTTGCACCACGCGTAGTTCGCAGCCGCTCGCATGGCGCCGACGTAGTGGCTGCCTTCCGGGCTGTCGACCGGTGCGCAGGCGAGTTGCCGGTCGGGCAGTTCGATTCCGTACCGTTCGGGAACCCCTCTCAGTAGACGCAACGCATCGTCGCAGACCTGGTAACCAAGCCCGCGCGAACCCGAATGGATCATCACACAGATCATGTCTTTGGCCAGGCCCATCGCTTCCGCGGCTTCTTCGTCGACGACGGCTTCGACCACCTGGACTTCCAGGAAGTGGTTTCCAGAGCCCAGCGTTCCGCACTGACTGCGGCCTCGTTCGATCGCGCGATCGCTGACGTTGTCTGGTTCCGCTCCGGCCAGGCAGCCGCGAGCTTCGGTGAACTCAATGTCGTCGTCAGTGGCGAGTCCTCGTCCTTTGAGGAACGGGACGCCTTCGCCCATCAGTTGCCGAAGTTCAGGCTCGGAGAATCGGTACTTGCCTTTTCTGCCCGTGCCGGCGGGGACGTTCTTGAACAGAGTGTCGACCAGACGTTCCATGTGCGGCTTGACGTCCTGGTAAAACAGGTTCGAGCGAAGCAGCCGCACTCCGCAGTTGATGTCGTACCCGACGCCGCCGGGCGAGATGACTCCGCCTTCGTTGGGATCGGTCGCGCAGACGCCGCCGATCGTGAATCCGTAGCCCCAGTGGATGTCCGGCATGGCCAGGCTGGCGAGCTGGATCCCTGGCAGAGTGGCGACATTGGCTACCTGGTCCGGAGCCTGATCGTGACGCATTTGTTGGATTAACTCGTCACTTGCGTAAATCAGTCCGTCGACGCGCATGTCAGACCGGTAGCTGCGAGGGATCCTCCAGCAGTAGTCGTTCACCCGTTCGAGGGGACCTTCAAATCCTTTTCTGGCCATGTCGTGTGCTCTGCCTCACAGATAGCAAAAACCCGCCCAGCAATAGTTCCGCCGGGCGACGTAAAAGTTGCTCGTGACCCGTTTGGACAACACATTTGGCAGCCTTCCCACTATGGGTAAGCAAGGCAGTCATGTGATTCCAACGGATCGGAATCCAGTCCCGTCAGTTTCGGGAATGGTGGCCGCTACTGACAGTCCGGACCGTTGATCAGGTTCGGACCAGCCGCCAGGATGCGACGCTTTTATCGACTACAGAATCTGCGGAGCCAAAGAATCATGCGAAAGTTATGCGGGCTAATCACGGTTGCGATGCTGGTTGCGAGTACGGTTTCAGCTGCCGAAGTCTCCTCGGGTGTCAAAACGCGGACTGTTTCCACTAAGTCGGCATTGGCAATCGGTGATCAGGCCTTGAACCTGAAACTCGCTGTCAAAATCGACGATGCAAAGAGCGATGTTAAGCAGGCGAAGGCTGGCGATGCTCAGTCAGGTAAGGTCGAACAGGCCTCTGCGAAAGTGGAAACGTCCCAGGATACATCGACAAAACCGAAGACGCTGAAGCCTCTCAAACGCAGAATTCTCGTATTCAAAGCGAGCTGGTGTTCGGCCTGCCAGTTTTTGAACTACGAGTGGCCG
>JBLFXD010000752.1:0-3887 GCA_047611045.1 Planctomycetaceae bacterium
TGGCGACGCTTCGGCGGTGAATCAACTGCTAAACCGTCACCGCGACGCCGTTCGGAAGATGGTTCATTTGCGGATGGATCGAGCTGTCGCCGCAAGAGTTGATGCCAGCGACGTCGTGCAGGACGTCATGCTGGAGGCGAATCAGCGGCTCAGCGACTACATCCAGAATCCGTCGATGCCGTTCCATTTGTGGTTGCGTCAGCTGGCGAAGGACCGGCTGATCGACATGCACCGTCGGCACCGCGGCGCTCAGCGACGAAGTGTCGACCGAGAGCGTTCGCTGAACGCGGCATATTCCGACCAGTCATCGCTGGACCTCGCCGCGCAACTGCAGGATTACGAGCTGACGCCGGCAGCCGCGACGATCCGTCGCGAACTGGAAGAGCGGTTTCTGGCAGCGCTGTCGGAACTGGGCGAGGACGATCGCGACATCATCGTCATGCGGCACCAGGAGCATCTGTCGAACAGCGAAGTCGCGGAGGCTTTAAGTCTTTCCTCAGCCGCTGCGGGAATGCGATACCTTCGCGCGTTGCGACGGCTGCGCGATGTGCTCGGCAGTGACCGTTCCGGCTCGATCGGAACCTGAAGCAGGCTTCCGAGCCGAACACGTATTTCTACATTTCGCCACTGTTTCTACATTTCGCCGCTGTCGCGATTTGACCACCACGGGAGGCTGACTCCACCGTCGACGGTCAGCGTGCTGCCGGTCATGTAGTCAGCATCGTCGCTCAGAGTGAACGCGATCGCTTTGGCGATCTCTTCCGAAGTTCCCATGCGGCCCCACGGAAGCCTGGCCGCACCCTTCTGAATGTCTTCTTCGCTGAAAAACTTCCGCTCGCCAGGAGTGTCGATCCAGCCGGGATGAACGAGGTTTGCCCGAACGCGGTGTTCGGCCAGTTCGATGGCCGCCGTTCTGACCATGTGGTCGATGGCCGCCTTCGCCATGTTGTAGGCCATGGCGGTTGGGATCGGGATGACCGCGTGAGGAGAACTGACAACCGTGATCGCACCGCCGTTGCCCTGTTTGACCATCTGCTGAGCGGCCGCGCGGACGCCGTAAAACGCTCCCCACATGCTGACGTCGATCGTTCGGCGAAAGCCTTCCATATCCGCGTCGATCATCCGCTCACGATCGCTGTAAGCGGCGTTCGAGACGTACAGGTTCACACTGCCGAACTCTTCAGCCACCTGCGCGACCATTCCTTCGACGAAGGATTGATCTGCGACGTCACCCTGCAGCAGGATCGCCTTCTGGCCGGCGGCTTCGATTTCTCGAACGACTTCGAGGGCTTCGTCTTTGTTCGATCGGAAGTTCAGCCCAACGTTGGCGCCGTGTCGAGCTAACTCGACCGCCACCGCTCGTCCAATCCCACGTGAGGCACCAGTCACAATCGCGTTTCGCCCTGCAAACTTCATCGTCGACGTTCCCTTTACAGCCATGAGGTCATGACTCTGCAACTTCGATTCGCACACCGTCCTGGCTATCAGCGCTGCTCCGAGCGGCGAGAATTGTGACACCGGCTTCGAACGGCGGCAACCAATGGCAAAGTGCCGGCTGCGGCGGGCCTCAGCGCGTGACCTGGTTCGCAATCCCGGCGGGCATCTCTGACCTGACGGCTCGCAAGCAATTGCCTGTGAGAATTCCTCAGAGGCTTTTGGTCAGCGATTTCTGTACATTCCTCGGCGCTGAACCGGTCCGGTTCCGACGATCCGCAAAACTTGACACGTCTCTGAACGGCGACGTCTCGCAAATAACCAATTTCCTGCCGAGCGAAACCAATGACACAGTCTGCAAATCTCAACGTCGGATTCATCGGTGCCGGTCGAATGGCGACGGCACTTGCACAAGGTCTCATTTCGGCCGGGTTCGTGTCCGCCGATCGGATCCTGGCGACCGATGTCGCTCCGGCAGCGCTGGATGCGTTTGCTGAACAGACTTCCTCGCGCGTCGTCGAGAGCACGTCGGCAGTCATCAGCGAATGCGACGTTCTGTTTCTCGCCGTCAAGCCACAGCAGATGTCTCAGGTCTTGAACGGCCTGACAACACTGCTGGAAGACCGACACCTGATAATCTCGATCGCCGCCGGGTTGCAACTGTCCGTTTACGAATCCGCACTGGGCACCAACCGGCGAATCGTTCGGGTGATGCCAAACACTCCGTGCCTGGTCGGCGAGTGTGCGGCGGGGTTCTCGACAGGCGGGTCAGCAACCGCCGAAGATTCGAAACTCGTCGAGGCCATGCTGGCGACCGTCGGCGTTGCCGTTCAGGTCGATGAAAAATTGCTTGATGCCGTGACGGGATTATCGGGAAGTGGTCCGGCCTACGTTTATCAGATCATCGAAGCATTGAGCGACGGCGCCGTTCGTGTCGGCCTGCCTCGTGACATCGCGACGAAGCTGGCGGCTCAGACACTTCTGGGAGCCGCTCGGATGGTTCTGGAAACCGGTCAGCATCCGGGGGCCTTGAAAGATGCTGTCACCAGTCCCGGCGGCACGACCATCGCCGGACTCCACGCGCTGGAATCCGGCGGCCTGCGAGGAACACTCATGAATGCCGTACAGGCCGCGACGGACCGATCGAAAGAACTCGGCGCAACGTAACTCGAACGTCGCCAGCAACCAGCAACCAGCAACCAGCAACCAGCAACCAGCACGGCGGTGGCTGCGACGAGTCCAGACTGTTCAGTGGCTACTCTGACGGTGCCGACGACGTGTGCGTTGCATGAGTTGCCGGAACCGCAGATCGAGCACGCGCGGTTCCATGAGCCAGGCTGACTGCCGAGCTCTGGTTGCTCGCACTGTCTTCGGATGACTCATCGACAACCTGAATAATGCTGTCGGCTGAAGTTCCGACCTTCACTTTGGAACGGGCCGCTTTGGTCGCTGCAATCCGCTGCTGACGGGCGGCACGTTGCGTGGCCTGTTGCTGCATCTCAGCGATCTGGACAAGGGCATTGGCGGCCGTTTCAAGTCTGTCGTCAATGCTCAACGCTTTCGCGAAACATTCGGCGGCTTTCTCGCCTTCACCCAGGCTGACATGAACGTAGCCAAGATTCACCCACGCAGGAGCTTCGCCGCTGACCTGTCGGAATAACGCAAGACTCTCTTCTGATTTCCCGGCGTGGCCGAGTACCAATGCCAGGTTGTTGGTCGCTCGTGATTCGCCGGGAGATTCGTCCAAGGCCATTCGCAGAGCGGTTTCAGCTTCGCTGAGTTTGCTCTGCAGAAACAGCGAGTAGCCCCAGTCGGTCAACACTTCGGCGTTATGTGGTTCCAGTTCCAGCGACCGCCGAAAATGCTGATTCGCGACGTCGTGGTTGCCAGCCTTGCTCTCAATGACTCCCAGTCGGTGGGGAATCGTGGCGTTGTCTGGATTCTTCGCAGCGAGCTGTTGGTACCTGTCGGTAGCGTCTCGAAGCTGCCCCTGATGCTCCTGGATTCGAGCAACGCTAAGCTGCGATTCAAGCTTGTCGGTATTTCCGATCAAGGCCGGCAGATTGGGAGTCGGCAGCGAAGACTGATGGACCCCTTTGTTGCACCCCGACGCGGCGATCGCCGTCAGAACCGCTAATGAAAGACAGCCAACAAATTTCTTCATCGTAGTTACCAATCCATGGCTTCGTTGATGTTTCTCTCGGAGCCGTCCCTGGCAAAGAGAGATATGTTACTTTTCGTATTCTCTCGGCATGCTGATGCAGCAAAAAAAGAGGCTTTGCGTCGGAAAAGTTCCTTCCAACGCAAAGCCTCAACTGAATCACCTATTGTGAATTCGCGACGAGCAAATGCTCTGGTTCATTAGCGACCGAATCCGCCACCGCCACCAAGTCCGCCGCCGCTGCCTCGCCCACTGCCGTTACTCGAAAAGCCGCTCAGACTCTGACGGTAAG
>JBLFXD010000753.1:0-3885 GCA_047611045.1 Planctomycetaceae bacterium
TTACCTCTACCGCGCGTTCTCAACCGACGACGGTCGTACCTGGACCAACCCGGTCAAAACGGATTTCCCGGATGCCACCTCGAAACTGCACGGTCTGCGTCTGAGCGACGGGCGCTACGTGCTCGTCTCGAATCCTCACCCCAAACGTCGCGATCCGCTGACACTGGCCGTCAGTGATGACGGCATCGTTTTTAATAAACTGTTCTATCTCGTCGGCGGACGACACGTCGACTATCCGCACGTCATGGAGCACGACGGCAGTCTTTACATCGCTCATACCGGTGGCAAGCGCTCCATAGAAATTGAACGCGTGCGGCTGGCCGACCTAAACGCCGTCACAATGGCAAAGCCAAAAAATCCGGATGCGAAGCCCAAGACGAGTTCAACGCCGCAAACAAGCTCGACACTGTTAAAGGAAGTGGATTGGCGACGAGCATCCGTGAAGCCGATTGCGCCGGGGGAGATAGATGCTCTGATTACCAAAGAACGAGCATCCCGCAGTATTCAACCAGCGCCGCTGACCACGGACGAACAATTCATCCGCCGCGTTACGCTTGATCTCACCGGCCAGTTGCCCAGGGCGGCAGACATCACCGAGTTCGTCGTCAGCGTTGACCCTGCCAAGCGTTCGAGTCTGATTGACGACTTGCTTGAGACTGACGCTTACGCCCGGCACTGGGCGCGCTACTGGCGTGATGTCGTGTCCTGTCGGATTACGAATCGTCGCAGCATGGGACTGACTCGCAGCTTTGAAGAGTGGCTGTTCGAGCAGTTTCGCGACGATCGCAGCTGGGGAGAAATCACTCGAGACGTTCTGACAGCCGAAGGTGAGCTGCGGTTCTCTCAGAGCGTCTCGCCCGACAGCGATCTGGTCAAGCAGCCGGGCTGGCAGCCGCTCCCGAATTCGAAGGGCGGCGAGCTCTTCTTCCTGGTCGCCCACGATACCAACGAGGCCGAGGAGCGAGCCGCCGAAACCTCGCGAGTTTTCCTCGGCATTCAAATCCAGTGCGCCCAGTGCCACGACCATTTCACCGAACCGTGGAAACGCTCGCAGTTCCACGAACTAGCCGCGTATTTTTCTCGCATCAAATACCAACAACTGTTTGATAATGAGAAACTGGTTGGCGTGCAGTTGGCCACCGTGCCCGATCGAGAGCACAAGATGGCGAGCCTGGAAGATCCCGAGTCGTCCACCGTCATCCATCCCCGCTTTCTCGACGGTCGCTCGCCGGAACGAAGTCTCAGCGATCACGAACGACGGCAGGCGCTGGCCGATGTGGTTGTCGACAAACAGAATTACTGGTTCGCCGCAGCCTTCGTGAATCGCGTGTGGAGCGAACTCATGGGCGAGTCGTTCTACAAGAACGTAGACGACATGGGGCTCATGAAAGAGGTCATCTTTGCCGATGTCCTGACCCGGCTGACCGGTGCCTTTCGTGGGACGGACTACGACATCAAAGAGATGTTTCGCGCGATCACGAACAGCGAGACTTACCAACAACAGTACCACCACGGCGAAACGTCCGGCGAGCGACTGGGGCTGGTCGCTTCGTGCCCGGATCCGTTACGGGCCGACGTGTTGTGGGATTCGCTGGAGCATGTGCTCGGTAAGTTGGGCAGCTCGCAGTTCCACACGCGCGGCGGCAAGCGATTCAATGTCAGCATTCTGGAGGGCAAGTTCAAAGCCGAGTTCGATTTCGATCCGTCGCTCAAGAACGAGGACGTTGAAGGGACTATCCCGCAGTCGCTGTTTCTGATGAACAACGCCGACCTGAATAAGCGAATTCAGGCTGTGGGAAAGAATCTGCTCGGTCGTGTCCTCAAGGATTCTCCCGATGATGCGGAAGCCATTACCAGCATTTACCTGCGCGTACTGGCTCGTCGGCCGTCCGATCGCGAACTGTCGAAGTGCCGCGCTTACATCGCCAGAATCGAGGACGGCGCCGAGGCCTTCGAAGACATCCTCTGGGCGCTGATTAACTCAACGGAATTTCAGACGAAACGATAATTCGATGCCTCAACAATCTCTCCCGGGTCTTCGGACTAATAATGGTAGGAATGTCAGCCGGCGTGCATTTGCATCGACGTTGATTGCCGGGGCGGCTGGCTCAGCTGCGCTGAGTTGGAAAGACGTTTTGGCTTCGCAGGCCGCCCAACTGCGTGAGCGTGGCATGTCGTGCGTCCTGCTGTTTATGCGTGGAGCTCCAAGTCAGTTTGAGACGTTCGATCCAAAGCCAGGCACGGTTAACGGCGGGCCGACGAAGGCGATCGACACGGCCGTCAACGGCATCCGTATCGCCGAGGGTTGGGATAAAGTCGCGGCACAAATGCAGGACATCTCGCTGATTCGCTCGTTGACAAACAACAAGGAAGGCAACCATGACCGGGCGGTCTACCAGTTGCACACAGGCTACGTTCAATCACAGACCGTGAAGCATCCCAGTCTGGGTGCCATTGCCGCCGCCGAGCTGGGTCCGGACGGTTTCGACCTGCCCGACTTCGTGACGATTGGTCATCGCGCCGGCATCATCGGATCGGGATTCCTGGGTACGTCGGTCGCTCCGTTCGCCGTTCTCGATCCCACGAAAACTCCGAACAACATCGAACTGCCGCCCGGGATCACCGCCGATCGGTTCACGCGTCGACACGACCTGCTGCAGGACCTGGAAGTCGACTTTGCCACAACAGACGGCAAGGCCCGCGTCCGCAACCACCAGATTCTCTACGGCAATGCAAAGCGAATGGTCCTGAGTCCGAGGCTGAAAGCGTTTGATCTCTCGCAGGAAAAAGACAGCGTCCGCGACCGATACGGTCGCACCGACGTCGGCCAAGGCTGTCTACTGGCTCGACGGCTGGTCGAACAGGGAGTCACGTTTGTTGAGGTCGAGTCGCCCGGCTGGGACACCCACCAGGACAACTTCAGCCGCGTTAAGACGCTGGCGAGCGGCGTCGATCCGGCGTTCGCCACGCTGGTCGCCGACCTGAAAGAGCGCGGCCTGCTCGAGAAGACGCTGGTAATCTGGATGGGCGAATTCGGTCGTACACCGCGGATCAATGCCAACGCTGGTCGCGATCATCATCCGCTATCGTTCAATGTCGCGCTGGCGGGCGGAGGCATTCGAGGCGGCCAGGTCATCGGTTCCACAACGGACGATGGGACGCAGGTCGATCAACGCCCGGTCACGGTTCCCGATCTATTCTGCACGTTCTGCAACGCTCTGAAAATCAACCCACGCAAAGAGAACATCAGCCCGCGGGGTCGACCTTTAACGACCACCAAAGGCGGCGAGCCTGTGAAGGAACTGCTTTGACGCCAGTTCACTTCGACTTGCCGGCAGTCCTCGCGAAGGCGATGAGCATGTATGGCGATCTCGCGGATTTTTCAATTTGACTTCTCCGGAGTATCCCCGGCGAATTTTGTGACGGTCACCTTCGCCGTGCCTTCGTTGTTGCCGTAGAAGCCGTAGGCGTCATTGACGAACAGATACAATCGACCGCTGGTCTTCGCCATGAATGTTTTCTTTTTGCCGATCGGGATCAACTCGCCTTCTCTGGGACCAACCGAGGCCATGACCTTGAACCATGGCTGATCGCTGACTCGCTTTGTGAAACCAATTAAATTCTGCACGTGAGACGTTTTGTCCACTCTGCCGGCATCCGCCGGAATGTCCTTGTCCTTCCAGTCCCCATCTTCCGAAACCTCGATGGAATAGATCTGCCCGGATTCGATCATCACGGGAGTGGCGGCAAACGGATGCTTAGTGTCAAAATTGCTGACTCTACCGTTTTCTATGTGCGCGAGTGGAATCCTTGTAAAGACGCGGAAATCTGCAGGTTGTGGAGCCATTGGTTTTCATAACATTTGTGGCTCAGGCGGACCGCTGG
>JBLFXD010000754.1:0-3885 GCA_047611045.1 Planctomycetaceae bacterium
GACCGAAGTGGCGACGGTGATCGAAGCTCGCGAGCAGTCCGAAGATGGTGAGGACATCGTGCTCGTCGGAAGAATCGGCGGCAGCGTCAACCCGTGGATCGAGGGCCGAGCCGCATTCTCAATCGTCGACCCGACCCTCAAAGCCTGCAGCGACATTCCGGGTGACGAGTGCAAAATCCCATGGGACTACTGCTGCGAGACTCACAAACTTCCGACGTCAACGGCGTTGGTCAAGTTTGTCGACGACGACGGCCGGCCTCTCAAGGCAGACGCACGAGAACTGCTCAGTCTGAAAGAACTTCAAACGGTCGTCGTTCGTGGGAAAGCCCAGCGTGACGAAGCCGGCAACTTAACGGTCCTGGCCAGCGGTCTGTTCGTGCGTGAAACGAGCAAACCGACGACTGTCGAATAAGTACTCTTGCGGCGGTGACATCATGAGCGTTGACCTCAAAGAACTGGCAGTCGATCGCGGACGTTCTCCGCGATCTGAAATTGCACCGCCGCGCCACGTCGTGTCGCGGTACGTCCTGCCGGCGATTCTGGTTTGTGGATTCGTCGGACTGTTTGCGTGGGCCGCACGAGATGCGTTTCTGCCTCGCACGAAAGTGACCGTCGTGTCTGTGCATTCGACGAGGGAAGAGATTCAGGCATCCGGGACTCCTCTCTTCAAGGCGGCGGGGTGGGTGGAGCCTCGTCCGACACCGATTCGAGTCGCGGCGCTGGCCGAGGGAGTCATCAAAGATCTGCTCGTCGTTGAGGATCAGGCCGTCGCTAAGAACGAACCGATCGCGATCCTTGTCGACGATGACGCGAAGTTGAACCTCGACGCCGCGAAAGCAACGTTCGATCTCAGGACGGCAGAGATTAAACAGTGTCAGGCAACGCTCGACGCCGCTCTGACGAATCTCAAAGAGCCAACACACCTGCAGTCAGCGGCCGCCGAAGCAGAAGCTGAACTCGCAACTGTCGAAACCAAGCTCGCCACTCTTCCTTTTCAAGTGTCCGCAGCGGCGGCGAAGTTGAAATTCGCGGACGCAACTTTGAAGGCTCAACTGGATGCTGGCAACGCCGTCTCGGAAATCGAGGTCGACGAAGCAGTCAGCATGCGTGAAGAGATGAAAGCGATGTTTGACGAGCTGACTCGGCGTCGAGCTTCGCTGGAAGCGGAGCAGAAAGCGCTCGCCAGGAAACGCGACGCCGACCAACGACGCCTCGAACTGAAAACAGACGAACGACAAGCGGTCGAGGAATCGCAGGCGCTGCTTGAATCGGCAGTGGCAAAACTGGAACAGGCACAGGTTGCCGTCGCCGAGGCTCAACTCCGCCTCGACAGAATGACGATCAGGGCTCCGGTGGACGGACGAGTGATGCACCTCTTGACGAGTCCCGGCACTCATCTCATGGGCGGACGAGGGAAATTTGGCGAACACGATGGCGGGGTCGTCGTCACGCTTTACCAGCCGAGGATGTTACAGATTCGGGTCGACGTGCGATTTGAAGACTTGCCCCAGACCGGCCGCGACCAACCCGTACTGATTGAAAGCCCCGCACTTCGTAAGCCACTAAATGGAAAAGTTCTGTTTCCGACATCGTTCGCGGACATTCAGAAAAACACGTTGTCCGTCAAGGTCGTCATCGACGATCCGCCGGAAGTCATGAAGCCCGACATGCTTGTCGATGTGACATTCCTGAGCCCGGAGCGGAGCGAATCCTCAGATTCTGAGACACCCAAAGAAACGGCTCCGATGCGGATTTACGTTCCGCGCCAGTTGGTAAAGACCGACGACTCAGGCAGCTTCGTATGGGTGGCAAACCTTGTCACACGAACGGCGCATCAGCAACGAGTCTCGCTGAGAAAAACGTCAGCCGCCGGAGACATGCTGGAAGTGGCTGACGGGCTGAACGTCGCCAGCCGGTTGATT
Source organism: Planctomycetaceae bacterium (assembly GCA_047611045.1). GTDB lineage: Bacteria > Planctomycetota > Planctomycetia > Planctomycetales > Planctomycetaceae > JABMPE01. The sequence goes on from JBLFXD010000754.1 coordinate 1,923, forward strand.
AAGTCCGGAGCGGAATCACTCGTCAACGGCGACCGAATCGAGGTAACCACTCATGCTGATTGAAATTCGAAACCTGACGAAATCGTTCCAGAAGGGCGACGAGACAATCACTCCACTTCGCGACGTTAGTCTCGACATTGATGATCGAGAATTCGTCTCGCTGATGGGGCCAAGCGGGACCGGCAAGTCCACCTTGTTGAACCAGATCGCCGGCATCGACAAACCAACGTCGGGCAGCATCACGGTCAACGGAACCGAGATCACGACCATCTCTCGCAGTCGTCTGGCCAAATGGCGAGCCGCAAATGTTGGCTATATTTTTCAGACGCACAATCTCATTCCGGTTCTGACAGCGTACGAAAACGTCGAGCTTCCTCTGCTGCTGCTTCCGTTCAGCCGAGCCGAACGCCGGCGACGGGTTCAGATCGCGCTCGAAGCCGTCGAACTGCTGGACCGGACGAGCCACTATCCGCGTCAGCTTTCCGGCGGACAGGAGCAACGAGTCGGCATCGCGCGGGCGATCGTCACCGATCCCAAAGTTGTCGTCGCTGACGAACCAACCGGCGACCTGGATTCGGCGACGTCTTCTCACATTCTTGACCTGCTGCAACGACTGAACTCGGACCTCGGCACAACGCTGCTGATGGTCACGCACGATGCCGACGCGGCTGCGATCGCCGGGCGTCAGCTGCGGCTGGACGATGGGCGGTTGATCGATGACTCGCAGCAGAATCAGTCATCGATCGTGACTGTCGAGGGCACTGCTCATGTTTAAGTTCATGCCTTACTTGCTGAAAACGCTTTGGCGACATCGAGCTCGGACGATGCTCACCGTCAGCGGTTCGGCCGTTGCTTTGTTTGTCTTCTGTTTTGTCGGATCGGTGCAGGAAGGTCTCGACCGATTGACCTCGCAGAAGGACTCGACGTTGATCGTTTTTCAGGCGAACAAATTCTGCCCAGCCACCAGCCACCTGCCGCAGGACTACGATCAGATCATCGGCAAGATGCCCGGAGTCCGCGAGGTCGTGCCGATTCAGGTCTTCACAAACAACTGCCGCGCGAGTCTCGACGTTGTCGTCTTTTACGGCTTGCCCGCTGAAAAAGTTCAGAAGATTCGCGACTTCGATCTGATCGAAGGAAGTTGGGACGACTTCGAATCGAACCAGGATGCCGGCATCGTTGGAGAAGCCGTCGCTCGGCGTCGCGGACTGAAACTCGGAACGAAGTTTTCCGTCGGCGAGGTGAAGGTCACCGTCGCCGGAATCTTCAACAGCTCGGACAAGTCGGAGGAAGATTACGTTTACACGCATTTGGATTTCCTACAGAGAACGCCCGGAATGAACCTTGTCGGAACGGTAACGCAGCACGAAGTTGTGCTCGACGAATCAGTCGACGCCGTCGCCATGGCCAACGTCATCGACGACGAATTCCGTGGCGGACCGGTTGAAACGGACACTCGCACCAAGGGAGTGTTTCAGGCATCGAGCCTTGCGGACCTGGTCGAGCTGATCGAACTGTCGCATTACCTCGGCTACGCCTGCGTGGGCCTGATGACGATGCTGATTTCGACGACCACTTTCATGGCCGTACAGGATCGGATCAAGGAACATTCCGTGCTCCAGACACTGGGTTTTTCGGGTTCGATCGTCTTTTTTCTCGTGCTGGCCGAAAGCGTTCTGATCAGCGTCGGAGGCGGTGTGGTCGGAACCGGCGCGGCCATGCTGACTCTGGCGGGCTCTGGATTGTCAGTCGGAGCCGAAGCAGTCACCATCGCGTTCTCACCGTCGATCCAACTGGCGATGACCGGTCTGGTCGGATCGTTGGCTGTCGGGTTTGCGGCGGGTGTTCTTCCCGCATTGGCCGCCGCGCGAGCCGACATTGTCACGGGACTCCGCCAGGCCTGACCGTAGGGCCGGTTCCCACCGGCCACCTGAGGAAATACGGCCGGTAGGAACCGGCCCTA
>JBLFXD010000755.1:0-3880 GCA_047611045.1 Planctomycetaceae bacterium
GACGTTTCGGACTCACGTTTACGAAGCTTTCAGACTCGCGGCGACTTTCTCTGCTGCACGAAGGACTCGCATCACGTTACCTCCGAGCAGTTTGTGGATGGCGTCACGCTTGTGGCCTCGGTTGAGGAGTTCCTGGGTGATGCGAGGGTACGTCGAGACATCTTCCAGGCCGACGGGCAATTGCCCGACTCCGTCGAAATCGGCGCCGATTCCGACGTGGTCGATGCCGGCCACTTTGATGATGTGCTCAATGTGGTCGACGACGTCGCTCAACGTGCCGAGGGCTTTGTCGTTCTTCTTGAGCTGCTCCGTCGGCGTCACGAAGCCCGAGTAAAAGTTGACCATGACCACTCCGCCGTTCTTTGCGGTCAGGCGAAGCACTGCGTCGTTCACGTTTCGAGGATGATCGTTGATCGCTCGTGACGACGAGTGTGAAAAAATGACGGGAGCCTTCGAAATCTCCAGCGAGCGCTTCATCGTCGCGACCGAAACATGCGACAGGTCGACCAGCATGCCGAGTCGGTTCATTTCACGAATGACTTCCTCGCCGAACGGCGAAAGGCCGTTCCTGGTTCGCGGCTCGTCGGTAGCCGAGTCGGCCCACGAGAGCGACTTCGAATGGGTCAGCGTCATGTATCGACAACCTTGACCGTAAAGCCGTCGCAGAATCGGCAGCGACTCCTGAATCGAATAACCGCCTTCGATTCCCAACATGCTGGCAATCTTTCCGGCTTTCGCAATTCGCTCAATGTCGTCGGCGGTGTCTGCGAGTTCGAAAGTCTCGGGGTATCGACGAACCATTCGATGCACGACGTCGATCTGCTCCATCGTCTGCAGCAGCGAGTCGCCCGTGGTCGCCGTGTCCGCACTCACGTAGACGGACCAGAATTGAGCCTTCACGCCTCCGGCACGAAGCCTGGCGATATCGGTGTGCAACTTTGGCTGCGGCTCTGCGATGTCAAGCACGTCAAACGACGACTGCCCCTGAATCTTCATCTGCCATGGCAAATCGTTGTGCCCGTCGAACAGCATTCCCGAGTGGTGAATCTCGAGTGCCTGTTGCGAAACGCCCTGCACTTGCCTTTCCGGCGATTGCGCTGCGGTGATTATGGGAACACTCAGCAGCATCAGGCAAAGAGTAAGTCGAGAATTCAACATGGATGATGCCTTGCAAACAGTTGGACTGTGAACGTGACCGTCTGCGTTTCTGACGACCGCACAGAACGATACTCCGAACAGCCGACCTTGAGGAGTCGCCGCCTCAAGCCGATTGGAAAAGTCGTCCGATGTGTGGAGTTTTTGTGCCGAGGCATCAACACTTTCGAACGGGGATGCAGGTTGTGTCACAAATGTGCTGCCGCTTGCAGACTTCGATGTCCCCACCCCCCCCCCCCCTCACCCGCGGCTGAGACCGCGACCTCTCCCCCGAGGGGGCGAGGTGACAGTTTTGAAAGTGACTCAGTCTCGAACGGGATTAGAGAGCGAGCAGGCCGAATGAAATTGCAGAACCAATTGACCATCGTGCTGACTTTGGCCGTAACCACTCTAACGGCATGCGTCGCGCCGGCAGCCGAATCGCAGACGACGCTCGGCGACAAGACGCTCGTGTATGCGGTGCCGGATTCCGGTTATCACACACTGGAGCGAGGCGACGTCACCGCGGTCATCGTTGATAATCGAGAAGTCGATGACGCAACGTTGCCGGGTCACCGAGCGAAGTACAGTGGCGTCGCGTCACTGACTCACGCGAAGCGGGGCGAGAATCTGTTCGTGTCGAGATACGCGGGCCTCAATTACGAACACATTCACGATGGCCGCAACGTCGCCGAGCGGAATGTGTTGTTCGAGCCGCGTCACGCTCCGATCGAGCTGCGAGTCGTCAGCGAGAACATCGTCGAGCTGTACCAGGCCCCAACGCCGAACTGGAAACTGGAGAGCGTGCTGAGGTACGAGATGCTCGATGATGGCACGATCGAAATGACCGTTGAGTGCATTCCTCGCGCGAAGACCTTTCGCAACGGATACGTCGGGCTGTTCTGGGCGAGCTACATTCATCAGCCCGAGTCGCTCGACATTCATTTCCGAGGCAGCAGTAAACGTGACGGGAAGCCCGAATGGGTTCGCGGCGTGACGCCGGCTCATGGAGTGCTCGCGACTCACCTCGCCCAGAACGACCATCGCCACTTCAAACACGACGGCGACTTCTCATTGACGCTCGCGTTCAATCGTTCGAAGCATTTCTTCTCGGAGCCCTGGTACTACGGCGTCAGCAACAAGATGGCGTTCATTCAGATGTTCCGCCCGCAGGACGAAGTGCGACTGACGCAATCTCCGTCGGGTGGCGGCGAGGGAAACTCGGCGTGGGACTTTCAGTGGTTCATCCCAGACTACAAAGTCGGCCAGCTTTACCGCATGGTGATGCGTGCTCAGTACGTTCCGTTCGAATCGCCCGAGCAGGTTCAACGAGTCAGCCGCGCGAACCGGTCAGCTCTTGGGGAGCCGATCTCTAAGCAGGAGAAGAAACAGGCCGCTCTGCCACTGGAACCACCCGGCGTCAAACGATGAGAAAAACGCACTGATGACCTCGCGGCGTCGAGAATTGATTATCTCGACAGATTCCCTCATCCTGCCGAGAGTCGCTCCCCATCTTTTGAAGTGAGACTTCGTGCCCGACAAAAGTCAGCCAGCATCGCCCGAGTTGCGTGAGCCTGCTCTGCTGCAGGGCGAAAACACCACAATGTGGACCTTGTGGTTCACGTACGGGGCTTTCTATTTCTGCCGGACGAATCTGTCGGCAGCCGTCTCGGGCATGAAGGCTCCGGTCGTCGACGGTGGCCTCGGCTTCAGCGGCGAGGAAATCGGCTGGATCCTCGCCTCACTGAAAATGGCCTACGGATTCGGCCAGTTGATCAACGGCCAACTCTCCGAACACATTCGACCTCGGCTGCTGCTGGCAATTGGGATGTTCGGGTCAGCGGCTTTGAACATCGCCTTCGGTCTGAGTACCGGTTTCTACTTTCTGCTGTTTGTCTGGGCCTGCAACGGCTACACGCAGTCGCTGGGCTGGACGCCGTGCATGCGAGTCATTGGAAACTGGTTTCCGATCTGGCGCCGCGGCAAAGTTCTGGGCATTATCGGAACCGGCTATCAGATTACGCTCGGGCTGACCTATGTCATCGCCAGTCAGTCTGTCGAGTATTTCGGCTGGCGCGGTGCCTTGTACGTTCCGTCGGTGTTCCTGGCCGCTTGCGGAATCGCGATGTTGTGCCTGCTGCGTGAGTCGCCAGCCGAATCCGTCGCGACCGATTCGGACAGCCCCACGGCTTCAGAAAAAACTACCGCGCCAATCGTCGTCCGCGGCACGCTGAAGGAGAATCTTTATCTGACGCTCTTCAATCCTGGACTGTGGTTGTTGGGGATGTCTCTCGGACTGTTGAACGCCTGCCGGTACGGATTCCTCGACTGGGGCCTGACTCACCTGCTCGAGGTTCAGGAAACGACCATCGGCAAGTCAGGGCTGAAGTACTGCCTGATCGCTCCCGGTGCGGCGGCGGGAGCGTATCTTTCCGGATGGGCGACCGACCGTTACTTTAACAGCCGACGAGCGCCGGTCATCTGTGGCCTCCTGGTGTTCCTCGGCGTGTTGACCTTGCTTTACGAATTCGTCGCACGCAGCACCGAGTGGTGGGCCGCCAGCGTGCTGTGCGTGATGCTCGTCCTGCTTGGCTTCTGCATCTACGGTCCGCAGGTTCTGCTGGTGGGAACAGCTCCTGCCGACCTGGCTCACCGAGGCACGACAGGAGCTGCCGCCGGTTTCGTCAACTTCATCGGCTACATGGGGGCGGCCACTGGCGACGTCGTCACCGGATACTTTTCCGAC
>JBLFXD010000756.1:0-3873 GCA_047611045.1 Planctomycetaceae bacterium
CTTGCCACACCCTTAGTGGGGACCACTCGTTGATAATCGGCCAAATTCGGCCGGAACGATCCCGTCGCCTCCTCTGAGCTTACTCGAGGAACGACGATGCCCGTATCTCCAATCGGAGCGCGCCTGCGCGCCCGTACCAACGGCCCCAGCCATTCATCGACAATCGAGGTGACACCGTCACGAACAGGTGGCCACAGTCATCGGCGAGAACTGACGGCGGTCGTTTATTGCGAAGCGAACTTCGGAGCCATCGACGGAAAAACCGCCAACGGTCTCGTTCGTCACTCGGAGAAGTACAGAATCGTCGCCGTCATCGACAGTGAGAAAACCGGACTCGATAGCGGCGTGGTGCTGGGTGAGGAACCAAACGGAATCCCCATCCGCCGTAACCTCGCCGACGCAATCGCGCATGCCGGAAGCACGCCCGACTATTTCATTTTTGGAATGGCTCCGGCAAGCGGCATGTTGTCGTCACACGAACGTGGTCTCGTGCTTGAAGCCATCGACCTCGGAATGAACGTCGTCAACGGTCTTCATGAATTCCTGACCGACGACCCGGTCTTCGCAGCGGCCAGTGCGGCGAAGAACGTAGAAATTCTCGACGTTCGAAAACCACGCCCGAAGAAGGATCTGAGACTGTTCAGTGGTCGCATCGCGGATGTCAGTTGCCCACGAATCGCCGTACTCGGCACTGACTGCGCCATCGGCAAACGCACTACCGCGACGATCCTGACGCGTGCCCTCAACGATTGTGGTTTGAAGGCGGTTATGGTCGGGACAGGCCAGACCGGATTGATTCAAGGAGCTCGCTACGGCGTGGCGCTGGATGCAATCCCGTCGCAATTCTGTTCGGGAGAACTTGAAGCCACGATTGTCGAAGCGTTTGAGAACGAGAGTCCTGATGTGATCATCGTCGAAGGGCAAGGCGCGCTGAGCCACCCGGCTTACTCGACTTCGTCCTTCGTTCTGCGAGGCAGCTGTCCCGACGGCGTCATCCTGCAGCACGCCCCGGCACGTCGCTATCGCTGCGACTTTGATGAGATGTTGATGCCGCTGCCAGCCACCGAAGTCAATCTCATCGAAACCTTTTCGGACACAAAGGTCATCGGCCTGACGATCAACCACGAAAACATGACCGATGACGAGGTGGAGCTGGCCATCACACTCTACGAACTCGAACTGGGCATCCCTGCGACTGACGCGCTTTCTCGGTCGCCTGATCGACTCGTCGAGATGGTTATTTCCGCATTCCCCATGCTTGAGGAGAAATTCACCGCAGGCGTTAGATGACCGCGCCGCGACTGGAAATTGACCTCGACAAGATTCGTCACAACGCCCGGTCTCTGGTCGAGCGGCTGGGCGAGCGAGGCATCTCGGTAACCGGCGTCACCAAGGCAACTCTCGGCTCGCCTGACATCGCCGAGGCCTTGCTGGCGGCGGGCGTGCAGACGCTCGGCGACTCACGTATCGAGAACATCGAAGCGATGCGTCGTGCGCGCGTACCGGCAGCGATGACACTCATCCGTTCGCCGATGCTCAGCCAGGTGGAGCGAGTCGTCAAATCCGCCGACGTGAGCTTTAACACCGAACTCGCTGTCATCCGCGCACTTTCGACCACCGCTTGCGATGCAGAACGGACGCACGGAATCGTGCTGATGGTCGAGTTGGGAGATCTTCGCGAAGGCATCATGCCTGACGATCTTGAATCCACCGTGCGTGAAGTGCTTCGCTTGCCGAACGTCACGCTTAAGGGCATTGGCACGAATCTCGCATGTCGCTGCGGAGTGTCGCCTGATGCCAGAAATATGGCCGAACTGTCCGAACTCGCGGACTCGATCGAGGCGACCTTCGACCTGACACTCGACATCGTGTCCGGCGGAAATTCTGCAAATCTCAACTGGGCGTTCAGCGGTTCCGACATCGGACGGATCAACGATCTGCGTCTGGGTGAAGCAATCCTACTCGGCTGCGAACCTTTGCACCGCCAACCGATCGACGGGCTCTTCACCGACGCCATCACGCTCGTTGCGGAGGTCATCGAATCGAAGATGAAGCCGTCACTGCCGTGGGGCGAGACCGGACAAAACGCATTCGGCGAAGAGCCATCCAACACCAATCGAGGGAACATCTCACAATCGATCCTCGCGATCGGACGCCAGGACGTCGATCCGTCCGGCCTCTGCCCGCCTTCCGAGTTTCAGATCCTCGGAGCAAGCAGCGACCACCTGATCGTTGACTCCGGCAGCGTCATCGTGCCGGTCGGTACCGAACTCGCCTTCCAGCTCAACTACAGTTCGTTGCTGAGTACAATGACCTCACCGTTCGTCACCAAAGTGGTGAAAAGCCTAACGGCCAATCCGTCGGCCGCCGGTGAGGTCAACGATTGACCTTGTGCATGGAGCTCGTCAGTGCCCGAGCCGTTCGAATGACACCACGGAACGACCGTAAATTCGGGCGACGACACCGAGCGACTTCCGGTACGAGAGACTGCCGCGCATGGCCAAGTAGTCGCCCCATATCGAATCACTCCTGACCGAGTTCACTGGAGCCCTCTGGCGAGTTACGCTTGCTCCTCTAACAGCACGTAGAATTTCGAATTTCATCGGGACCAGTGTGGAGCTGCCAGGTGTTGACTCGACTTGTGACGCTTCGGAATAGAATTCACATCCTGAATTGCATGATTGGCGGAAGTTCGTGGCCACGAATCTTCTCGTCAGTTTTGTGTTTTGCTTTGCTGTTGGTTCTTCCCCGTACGGGAGTTGCTCAGACGTTTGAGAAAGCTGACCTCGACTTTTTTGAGCGGCGAGTTCGGCCGATTCTGATTGAACGTTGTGTGAAATGTCACGGGGCGAAGAAGCAGGAGTCAGGGCTGCGGCTTGATAGTCGGGTTGCCACCCTGAAGGGTGGTGACTCTGGACCGGCGGCGCAAGCGAAGTCGCCCGACAGGAGTTTGCTGGTCGAAGCTGTTCGCAGATCGGACGATCTGAAGATGCCGCCGGACGCACCGTTGAAGCCGGCCGAAGTTGATGCGCTTGTCCGATGGGTTCAGCTCGGGCTTCCGTGGCCGAGCAAAATCTCGAAGAACAACGATGCCGCCTCCGATGCGGATTCTCACTGGGCGTTTCAGCGTGTGAGTCGCCCGCTGGTTCCGAAAGTGAAAGCCTCGACATGGCCAAAGTCAGACATTGATCGGTTCATCCTGTCGAAACTGGAGAAGGCGGAACTTTCTCCGACGAAAGAGGCATCCCCGCGGTCACTGATCCGACGAGCAACTTTCGATTTGACTGGTCTACCGCCAACGGTGGAAGAGGTTGCGGAGTTCGAGACCGCACACTTGGTCGATCGCAATGTTGCCTGGCGAAAGCTGATCGATCGACTGCTGGACTCGCCACATTATGGGGAACGTCAAGGGCGACACTGGCTCGACGTCGCGCGATACGCGGACAACAAGGGTTACGTCTTCTTCGAAGAGAAAGAGTTTCCCTGGGCCTGGACTTACCGCGACTGGGTGATCCAATCATTCAATGAAGATCTGCCGTACGACCAGTTCGTAACACAACAGCTCGCGGCCGACTTGATGAACACTGGCAACGATAAACGCCCGCTGGCAGCGATGGGGTTTCTGACGCTCGGCGCGCGATTCATGAACAACACTCACGACATCATCGATGACCGCATCGACGTCGTGACGCGAGGACTCATGGGGCTGACCGTAACGTGCGCTCGATGCCACGACCACAAATTTGATCCGATTCCTCAGGACGATTACTACTCTCTGTACGGAATCTTCCGCAGCGCCCACGAACCAACTCTAAGACCGCTGTTTCAGGGCAAGCCAGACACCGACGAATATCGCGAATTCGAAAAAGGCAT
>JBLFXD010000757.1:0-3867 GCA_047611045.1 Planctomycetaceae bacterium
GCCTGACTCACAACTTACTGAAGTTGTTCAGAAGCGGTGCGTAGGCAGCCTGGTAAAATGATCGCCGGGGAGCCGCAAGCTTTGGATTCAGGTTGCATACAAAGCCCCGACGCCATGTGGTTGCCCCATCTTCCACGACGTTCACGAGAGCCCTCGAATCAAACAGGACAGCGACAGAAATTCTGATATTTTCAGAACTCACCGGGCACGCCGCACAATGGCTATCCGGACACGCTGCTAGCTCCTGCTGGGGAAACCGTCACTCTTTTCAACTATTCAGCGGACATCTCCATTGCGGGCGATCGAAAGCATAGCCCGTATAGTGCGGGTATTTGAGTTTTGTTCGCTTTGCGCCATTGGATGGCTGCGCATCGGAACCAATCACTCGTCTTTCTTCCGTCCACGGCTCGATCGTGATTTGCAGCGGAGAGTCGGTCACTCGGATTGCCTTAGGACTTTCCGACTGCCGGGCGAACGAGAGCCGGGCGAACCCTCGACAGTACGATGCGTCCGGCTCAGAATGCCGCACCTCTTTTATGCACCCTTTAATTGCTAAGACCAACTCATGGCTTCCTCAGTTTACGAATTTGACATCGCCGTTATCGGAGCCGGCCACGCTGGAACCGAGGCAGCGCTGGCGGCGGCTCGGTTGGGGGCTCGCACGGTTCTGCTGACCATGAACTGCGACACCGTCGGGCAGATGAGTTGCAACCCGGCGATCGGTGGCGTCGCAAAAGGGCAGATCGTCCGCGAGATCGACGCTCTGGGCGGCGAGATGGGGCGCTGCATCGACGCGACCGGGATTCAGTTTCGCATGCTGAATCAAAGCAAAGGCCCGGCGATGCACAGTCCGCGAGCTCAGGCGGACAAGAAGGCCTATCAGTTCTGGATGAAGCTGCGGGTCGAGGAGCAGGAGAACCTGACGCTTCGCCAGGAGATGGTCGAGGGCCTGGTCGTTGAAGAGGGAAAGATTACCGGCGTGCGCGTTCGCGGCGACGCTTTGTACCGGGTCGGCGCGGCGATCGTGACGACGGGAACTTTTCTGCAGGCCATCATGCACACGGGCGAGGCTCAGTCGAAAGGCGGACGAGCTGGGGAGGGGACGACAAACTCCCTGTCGCAGTGTTTCGCCGAACTGGGTTTTCAGTTGGAGCGGTTTAAGACTGGAACACCAGCTCGGCTTAATGGCAGAACGATCGACTACTCAAAGTTGGAACCGCAGCCGGGTGACGATAATCCGAAGCCGTTCTCGTTCATGACTGAGAAGATCGAACAGGAGCAAATCGGCTGCTGGCTCGCGGCAACCAACGAGAAGGTCCACGACCTGATTCGAGCGAACCTCAGCCGCGCCCCCATGTACAGCGGGCAGATCAACTCGACAGGGCCGCGATACTGCCCGTCGATCGAGGATAAGGTTGTCCGCTTTTCAGACAAGCAGTCGCACCAGCTGTTTCTTGAGCCCGAAGGCCGCAACACACTGGAAATTTACTGCAACGGAATCTCGACCAGTCTGCCACGCGATGTCCAGGACGAGATGATCCGCTCGATCGAAGGTTTGGAAAACGCCGAGATCATGCGATACGGATACGCGGTCGAGTATGACTTCGCGCCGCCGACGCAGCTCCACCCGACGCTTGAAACCAAGCGAGTCGCAGGACTGTACTTTGCCGGCCAGCTCAACGGGACGACTGGCTACGAGGAAGCGGCAGGCCAGGGATTGATCGCAGGTTTGAACGCAGCTCTCAAAGCGGCTGACAAAGGTCCGTTCGTGCTCGGTCGGGAAGAGGCCTACCTCGGCGTGTTGCTCGACGATCTTGTGACAAAGGGCGTCGACGAGCCTTACCGGATGTTTACGTCACGAGCGGAGTATCGACTGCTGCTGCGGCAGGACAACGCCGACCGTAGATTGACTCCGCGCGGACGAGAAATCGGCAGCGTCGGCAACGACCGTTGGGAACAGTTTCAAAAGCACGAAGAGCAGATCGAACGAGCGACTCGGCTGGTGCAGAAGGAGCGGTCCGAAGGGAAGACTCTGGAAGAATGGCTTCGTCGCCCGGAACTAAGCTGGTCAGACATCAGCCAGCGATCGCCTGCGATCGCCGAGTTGCAGATTACGGACCGAGCTGCTGAGCAAGTTGAAATTGAGACGAAGTACGCGGGCTATATTCGCCGGCAGGCGTCGACGATCGAGAAGCAGTCCAACCTCGAGAACGTCCGCATTCCCGAAACCTTCGATTACCTTGCTGTTTCCAATCTGCGAGCCGAAGCACGCGAGAAACTACAAAAAGTGCAGCCGGCTAATCTTGGACAGGCCAGCCGGATCAGCGGCATCACTCCGGCCGATATCGCCATCCTGATGCTGCACGTCAAAGAGCCGTCGAGGATGGCATCAAAGGCGTAGCACGCGTCCCGCGAATAAGTGTCGTGGGGCACGTTTGAAATCTGGCTCGGCAGGATGCAATCCTGCCCCACAGCATGACAGTTATTGCCGGGAAGCGTTTAGCAAAGTGAAAATCGCAGCCTGTCACTGTTCAATCTGAGGACGGAAGACTTCGCAGCCGATCGCCGTGAGATTCTTCTCGAGCGCTTTGTACTGAGCTTGACTCTCGAACGTCCCGACAATGGCTCCGCCTGAACCCGCGAACTTCGCCGACGCACCAGCGTCGCGAGCTGTCTCGATCATCCTGACATGCGAGGGTGACAGGTCACAGATTGATCGTCGCAGATCGAAGTTTTCGTCAACGAGCTGATGAAACGTGGAATGATCTTGCGCGACCAGGGCGGCTCGGGCTTCATCGGTGATTGCTGCGAAACGTTTCATGGCAGCGTGAATCTTTGAGTCGCCGTCGTCGTAACGGGCACGCAACGGAGCGTGTGTGACTTCCGTTGGTTCACCCGCGTCATCGCTGAACGCCATATAGAGGTTTGGCAGCAACGCAGTATCGACAGGCTCGTAATGACCAGCTTCCATCCCGTCGAGGATTTGAGTTCGCTCTAAGGCGAAGTCCATGTAAACGACGCCTTCGTAAACCTGAACGACTCGATCCTGAAGACCACCGTTAATCCGCAGCTCGCCGGTTTCGACGCTCAAGGCAAGTGAAGGCTGAATTTCAAGCGGGATGTCGACCTCGTAAAACTGCATCAGCGCACGCAGCGTCGCGATGATGATCCCGCTCGACCCGGCCATCCCGACCGCTCGGGGAATGTTGCTCTGATATCGGATTGAGAAGTTGCGCGAGTGATGCGAAATACCGTTCCGCTGGCAGTAGTCGGCGAAGCAGCGGATCGTCGCCTTCACCAGGCGAACTCCGCCGTAGTATCCGTGAAGCTGAACATCCTGCTGCAGTTCGGCCATCGAGCCGAATCGGCAACGGTCTTCCTGGCTGAGAATGATTTCGAGGTCTTCCCATTCGTAAAGGACGACCTCGGCCCAGTAGTTTCGCACGATCAGCGACAACGTCCGGCCGTGATACCCGTCGGATGGATTTCCGATCAGGCCAGCTCGTGCGTAGGCTCGGGCTCGAATCAGTTCCATGAACCAGGACCATTCCCTGAAGATTTCTAAGGGGCAAGCGCGTTATGCGTCATTGTTTGAACGGGCAATCTGGTGCCCCATCACCAGTTCAGACGCCGGGGATTCTATTGTTTCCTGAAATCTGCATCACCGTCTGATTGAGCGTCGCGTCGTTGCTTCAGATTCCCGAATAGCCTGCGGAATACCGTTCCTGACGATTCTGTCAAGTTTGACACGCGGAAATTCGTGTCTGGAAACGTTCTGATTCAACCCGAAAGGGAAGCCGGTGCGAAACTCAACAGGTTGGCATCCGTTATTCCGACTGAGTCGAGTTTAGAATCCTCCGAGGAACG
>JBLFXD010000758.1:0-3859 GCA_047611045.1 Planctomycetaceae bacterium
GAATCGGTTCACCGGGTGCGCGGGTCAGTCGATTTATCGCGGCGATCGTATGCCAGCGGACTTTAACGGTGACTACATTCTGCCCGAGCCCGTCGGTCGACTGGTTCGTCGCGCGAAGGTCACGCAGATCGACGGCAAGTACGTGCTGAGCAACGCGTACGAAGACTCAGAATTCATCGCGTCGACTGACCGCAACTTTCGACCACTCGGGTCAGCGACCGGGCCAGACGGCTGCCTCTACATCGTCGACATGTACCGAGGCATCATTCAGGAGGGAAACTGGACTCGCGAAGGTTCCTATCTGCGAGGCGTCATTGACAAAGAGGGCTTCGCAAAAAACATCGGCCGCGGCCGGATTTACCGAGTGGTGCACGAGTCTACCATCCGCGACACGCCGCCCAGAATGCTGGACATGTCAACCGCCGAACTGGTCGAACAACTGTCGCATCCGAACGGCTGGCGTCGGGATACCGCTCAGAAGCTGATCGTGCTGCGCGGTGACAAGTCAGTCGTTTCGCAGCTGCAGAACCTGGCGACTGAAGGGGCGGCTCCGCTGGGGCGAATGCACGCGATGTGGACTCTGGATGGCCTCGGAGCATCCACACGGCAGACAGCCGGCTCGACAATCGCCGACGCCGACGCCCGCGTGAAACTCGCAGCGATTCGAATCAGCGAACCGCTGCTGGACGACGATCCGGAGCTCGTTCAGAAAGTCGGCGAAGCCGGCTACGACGACGACATGACGGTCGCGGTGCAGGCAATCAACTCGCTGCGTTTCGCAAAGACCAAGGAAGCAAAGGCGGCAATCTCTGAAATTGCGGGTGCGTATCCGGAGAGCGATCTGGTGATGGCATCGGCACAGTCGAGCCTCAACTATCGCGAAGGTGGCGGCGGACCAACGTTCGCGAATTTCGATGCAGACATGATCGCGAAAATGCAGCGAGGCTATCGCTCTTACACGATGGTCTGCATTCGTTGCCACGGCCCGGATGCTAAAGGAGCAGTCTCCAGCGACGGCCTGCAGTTGGCGCCGTCACTCGTCGGTTCGCCTCGCCTGCTCGGTCCGCCGGAAGTGTCTGCGCGAATCCTGATGCACGGACTGATTGGCCCAGTCGACGGGAAGAAATATCCGGGCGTTATGGAGTCGATGAAACGCCAGGACGACGAGTGGATTGCGTCGGCGTTGACGTTCGTGCGAAACAGTTTTGGGAATGCGGCTTCGCGCATCGAAGCGCGAGACGTTGCCAAGGTTCGTCGATCAACGAGTGCCCGCACGAAGCCGTACACGATTGAAGATTTCTCGGCTTACCAGGTGGTTCCGGCGGACGTCGTTCGGTCGTGGAAGTTCACCGCTTCAGTGGGAGCGAACATTAAGAACGCCATCGATGGCGATCCGGAAACTCGATTCGACACCCGAGGCGACCAGGCTCCGGGCCAGTGGTTTCAGTTCGACATGGGACAGTCGCACGAGCTGACGAGTCTGATTCTTGATACCAGCGGCAGTAAGAACGACTTCCCTCGCGGGTACGAAGTTCGATTCAGTACAGACGGCGAGACCTTTGACGAGCCATCCGCTTCGGGACAGGGTGCCGGCATTGTGACGTCGATCGGATTGCCGCCGGGAACCAAAGGCCGCTTCGTTCGGATTGTTCAGACGGGCGAGAAGAAGGGGAACTATTGGTCGATTCACGAGCTTTCGATCTTCGGTCGAAAGTCTGTGCCGGCAGAAAACGAAGTCGCGAATCTCGGCCGCTCGATCTATGCAAAAACATGTCTGCACTGTCATGGCCGATCGGGAGCCGGTCGAGTGACTTCAGAGTTACAGGCACTGGCCTTGCCGATTGATCGCCAGTCAGACGTCGTGCGAAACCGGGATGCCCTCATCCGGATGGGGCTGCTCGGTCTTGTTTCGAAGAACGCGTCATGTCCCGGTTTTTCCGGTGACAATGCCTCGGACCCGGAAGAGGTTGCAGAGGTGCTTTCCTACATTCGGAAGGAGTTTCATCAGGGCCTCGCGGGAATTACGTCTAAGGAAGTGCAAGCTGCGATTGACGGATTGACTTCACCAGCCGAGCCCGTGACGCGAGAGTCGCTTGCCGAATTCCTGCCGATCTCGCGCAAAGAGATGTCGGCCTGGAAGTTGACCGCTTCCCACGGCTCCAAAGATGTTGGAAACGCCATCGACGGTAATCCGAATTCGCGTTACACAACCGGCACGTACATGAAACCGGGGATGTGGTTTGCGTTCGACATGCAGCACACGCATCAAGTGCGAAGCATCCTGCTCGATTCGACGAAGTCTGCCGGCGACTACCCCCGAGGTTACGCGGTCTCCACGAGTGAAAACGGCGCCGACTGGTCAGAGCCAATCCTCACTGGCGAAGGCACCACAGCGGTCACCGAACTGGCACTTCCAGCTGGCACAAACACTCGCCACATAAGAATCGAGCAGACCGGAGAATTCAGCCTGTTCTGGTCGATTCATGAATTGCAGGTATTCGGCCAGAAGGTTGACTGAGGCGTTGTAGATGGGCAGTCAAGAGGTTTTAGAATTCTCGAAGCCCCTCAACGGACTCAGCCGGTATAGCCATTTCCCCCGACAAGGTCTCGCCATTTCGCATGATGTGAAATCTGGCCGAATCTTTGTCAGAGGAGTCTGTGACTTTTCTGAGAACGAACGCAAGGTCTTCAAGGGAAGTCGTTTCCCAAGCGTCGATCCCCAGGAGAATGTCACCTGACTTGATTCCCGCCTTATCGGCTCGCGTGTTCGCAATGACCGACGTTATGTGAATGCCACCTCGGAAATTCGATTTGTATTCGCTTAAGTCGGCGACCTTCCCAAATCGAATCCCGAAGAGCCTCGCACTCTTACTCGCGTCGGAAGAGTCTTGCGGGGCATCGGGCTTCTGCCCCACATCGGTTTCTGGGACGTCCAATACTGGCGGTGGGTTTTCGTTCTGCGTGTTGGACGAGGACGAACGATCAAAGCTGACTCGTGTTGCAGCTTTCAACTTCTCGCGAAGATCGTCGACCTGGCGGAAAAGCTGCTTCCGGTCAGAAGTGAGCTTCTTGCGTTCCCTTGCCCACGTCGCTGTTGCCTCTTCGAATTTGGCCTGAGCTTCGGTCAGCCCCTGCCGCATTTCGTCAATCTGCTGCACACTCACATTGCTTTGTTTCTCTGGTTTGTTGCCAACATTGGCGAGATTCCATGCAGTGTCATCATTGTTTGCCAATTCTTCGACCCGACGTTTGACAATCTGTTTGGCGATTTTCTCACGTCGAATCAGGCGAGCTCGGGCTGTCATTAAATCAGCTTCTGCGAGTTCGAGTTGGTGCTGCTGCAATCGCAGCCGCAATTCAAACGCCAACTCCACTGAAGCGGTCAGATCCTTGCGAAGTTCGGCGATACGTTTCGTGTCTGGTGTCGTTCCAGAATTCGCATCCCGCAGTTGGTCGGCAACCTGAGCGGCCGATCGTTCGGCATCTTCGTATCGATCTTGAAGAGTGGCGGGACCACTGCTCAGCGTTACGTCCTGCAAGGCCTTGACGACTCGTTCGGCTTCGGCGACGTCGGTCTCAGAGCCGCGAAAAAGCAAATATCCCTTTTCATTGAATACGATTTCAACGTCGATGTCCGGTCGAAGTTTCTTCAGAACTTCAGCGAGTGTTATAGGGTTGTGAACTATCGGTTTAGTCTTGTGTGGCGAGTACCCTTCGAACCGGAATTGAGCAAACAGATCAGACTGTGACTGTTGGGCGTAGTTAATGGCTTCGATTGCCAACTCCGCGTCACGGACTTCTGGATGGTTCGGCCCGTAGTTTGCCTGCAATTTTTTCAGTTTTAGTTCCGCATTCCCTA
>JBLFXD010000759.1:0-3859 GCA_047611045.1 Planctomycetaceae bacterium
GTCACTCAATCTTCAACTAAACATCGGACATCATCCGAAGAGGGCCACCCCGCACTCAAAGCCGCCTACGAATCAACGCTTTAGTCTCAGCGACACAGGCTGGCACCGGTGCCACGAAGCGACAAGAACTGACATTCAGGCCACTGCAGCCACGGTGTCATCTTTCGGAAACGTCTGATCGACAACGGCAGAGCCGACTGAGTCTCCAAACGCGTTGGTGGCGGTTCGGAATCGGTCGAGGAACCAGTCGACCGGCAGTATCAGCGGCAGGTAATGGATCGGCAGACCGACGGCGTTCAAGACGATCAGCATCGTGACCAGTCCGGCTTCCGGAATGCCGGCGGCTCCGATTGCGGCCAGAGTTGCGGTGACAGCAATCACTATCTGCTCGGTCAGGCCGAACGCGAAGTCGGGATTCGCCGCTGAGTGAATTTGAGCGATGAAGATCGCCGCAGCAGCTTCGTAGAGCGCCGTACCGTCCATGTTGATCGTTGCCCCGAGAGGCAGCACGAACTCGACAGACCGCTTTGAGACTCCGGCTTTCTTCTCGGCACACTCCATCGTCACAGGCAGCGTGGCCGACGAGCTGGCCGTCGAGAACGCGGTGAGCAAAGCGTCAGACATTTGCCGGATGAATTCGTACGGATTCCGCTTCGTGAAGAACCACAGAATCAATGGCAGCACGATCAGGGCGTGAATCCCCAAACCGGTCAGCACCGTCACGACGTACCAGAAGAGTTGATTGAGCATCTCAACGAATGTGCCTTCGGCAAAGGCCTCGCCAAACTTCGATGTCACCAGGCAGAAAATTCCCAGCGGCGCAAACTTCATCAGCAGCATGACAAAGCTGAGCAGCGCGTCATTGACGCCGGTCACCAGGGTGCTCAGCAGCTGAGCTCGCTCGCCCATCGTCGTCAGCATCCCCGCGAAGACGATGCTGAACACGATCAACGGCAGCAACTGCGTGTCGACCATCGAACCCAACAGGTTATCGGTAAACAGCATCAGCAGAAGATTCTTAAAAATGTCCGAGATGCCCTTGGGGTGTTCATCAGATTCTGCGAGAGCTTCGAGGTCCCCGGCATCGGACGCGGCCAGCATCTGGTCAGCGTTCACTCCAACGCCCGGCTGGAAAACGTTGACGACGATCACGCCAATAGTCACCGCAAGCACGGTCGTCATCAGGTAGTAGCCGACGGCCGCCGCTCCGGGCTTGCCGAGCTTTCGAACATCACCCAGTCCCAGAATTCCGCTCATCACACTGGCCATGACCAGCGGCACGACGACCATCGTCAGCAGTCGCAGAAAAACCTCGCCACCGACTTCCAGCGACGCCGCAAAATGCGGAGCCACCCAGGCCACCACAAACGCCAGAAGAATCGCGGCGATCATATACAGCGTGTGATGCCCGCCGCCTGCCTTCGGAGATTCGCTGCTGTCAGTCGTAACGTTGCCGCTGTCGTCGGTCTTGCTGGACTGTGTCATGCGTTCTCCTGGCCGGAATTACGAAATGAATCAAATGGCAGTCGGCGCGCGACGCGACCGCCATGCGACGAAGTTTGTAACAAGCGGCCCCAACGCGAAAGCCCGACTCAGGATCTCCGGCCGGAACGAACGGAGACCACGCCATGCCGAAATCAGACAGGCCGTCTTTCCATTCAGCCATGAGCTATAGTAGGCTTTAACGATCAATAAACTCTGATATGATCGTCAGGCGGCGTCGTTTTAACCCACTCACCCCACAACTGAGGAACCGGAGTGAAGCCACAGAGACCGCTCATGCCGCGAAACACTCGTCGCCGATTCATGCAGTCGACGCTTTGCGCGGGCGGTGCCGGCCTGGGCTTGAGCGACGTCATCCGACTTCAGGCTGAAACGACAGCTGCGTCAATCAGCAAAGACACGGCGGTTATCCAAATCTGGCTCGGCGGAGGCCCCAGCCAGTTCGAGACGCTGGATCCGAAACCGCACGCTCCGGCCGAATTCCGCGGTCCGTACTCCGCGATTCAAACAGCTTTGCCCGGAATCCTCGCCTGCGAAAAGCTGCCGATGACGGCCCAGGTGCTCGACCGTGCCGCCGTCATTCGTACCGTTCGGCACACGACGAACGGGCATTTCGTGGGTGCTCACTGGTTGTCGACAGGCTACTCCGGAGACACCGGCAAGACGACGCATCCGTCATCCGGAGCCCTGACCGCAAAGTTTCGCGGAGCCAACCAGCCAGGACTGCCGCCATACGTCCTGCTGTCGGAAGAGCAAACGAGGAACCCGGTAATCGGCACGGTGATGGGTTCTTCATACCTCGGCAGCAACCACAGCCCGTTCACGCTTTTGCAGGATCCGTTTCGGTCCGCTTATCAGCATGAAAAGATCACTGCGGCAACGTCGAATCTGAAACTCGCCGATGACGTCACCATAGACCGAGTCGGTGATCGCCGAGCCCTCCTCAGCGAACTCGACCAGTTCGCACGCAACGCGGACTCGATCGGCTCAATCGATGGCGTCGGCAAATTCAATCGGCAGGCGCTGGACATGGTGACCAGCGGAGCGGCTCGACGAGCGTTCGACCTCACTCAAGAGTCATCGTCAACGCGCGAAAGATACGGGCATCACCGCTGGGGACAGATGGGGCTGCTCGCTCGTCGGCTTGTCGAATCAGGCGTGACTTTCGTCACGTTTAACATGGCTCCTGATTCACTTTGCTGGGACTGGCATCGGAACATCGTCAACGACAACCGCCCGGCTGACGGCTCTGACGGACCATCACGCGGAATGGACATCTCCGGCCCGCCGCTCGACCAGATGCTCTCGGCCCTGATCACTGACCTCTACGAACGAGGCCTCGATCGCAAAGTCATGCTGGTCGTCTGGGGCGAGTTTGGCCGCACACCACGAGTCAACCCGACCGGCGGCCGCGATCACTGGGGCTCGCTGATGAGCATTCTGATGGCTGGCGGCGGCCTGAAAGTCGGACAGGTAATTGGCGAATCAACCGCCAAAGGCGAGGTTCCGAAAACTCGCCCGGTCAGCCCTCTGGAAGTCCTGGCAACGATGTACCAGCACCTGGGAATCGACCCGTCCGGCCACACCGTCACCAACGCCGGCCGACCAATCCCGATTCTGCCCGGCGGAAAACCAATCGACGAACTTATCTAGAAAGTGCCCGCTGCCCGCACTTTCCATGCGGTACGTTTGACTCCGCCCGGCGAGAGCCTCGCCTCGGGCGCGCTGGCTACTAAAGTCCTTCATCGCGTCGCCACGAATACGAACAAAACCGAATGTCCTCGGATTTTGGCCCGCGCAAACGGCTTCGATAGCGAATTGGTTTGAGGACTACGGCGTTCATCTCATTTGGCCCGTGACAGAAAAATCCTCTATTGACGAAAACATCGCTTCGAACATAGCTTCCGCTTGTCTGCTTATCCGCTGTTTGCTGTGGATCGGTTGGCGGTAAGAAATCAAGGTTCGCCACGCAGCACGGATCGCTGTGCCGACTGAGAATTTGCCATTTCAGGCATTGAAAATGGTAAAACGGATTGAGGTCAATATCGAAGGATCGATAGATATGAAGCGAATTGCCGTCACAGGTTTCGGTTACTGGGGCAAGAACCTGATCCGAAATTTCCACGAATTAGGGGCTCTTTCACTCATCTGCGACGCAGACCCCGCGAGAGCATCGGTCGTTGCCGAACTCTACCCGGATGCACGCTTTACGACTTCGTTCCAGGACGTCCTTGACGACCCGGAAATCGACGCCGTCGCTCTGGCGACTCCCGCCATAACGCACGCGGCACTCGCCGAAAAAGTCATGGCCACCGGCAAAGACTGCTTCGTCGAAAAGCCACTCTCGCTCTCGGTC
>JBLFXD010000760.1:0-3855 GCA_047611045.1 Planctomycetaceae bacterium
TCATCTTCCACACCGGCCACATTGACAGGCATTTCAAGCCTCAACCCGACGACGCCGGCCTGTGGACGGACCCGCTCAACGGAAACAGCGAAGGCTGGCCGTCACCGGGCTCCGACGCCATCGTCTCTCTCAAGGAGAAGGGCATCCGCTGCGTCGCCACCGACGCACCGGACCTCGGCGGAGTCAATCCGAAACGAGCACTCATGACTTACTGGGCACTCGGCTCAAACGATATGGTTGGCGTCGAATTCCTGACGAATGTCAGCAAGATTCCCGACAACTCCTATTTCCTGTTCGCGGCCGTGAAAGTCCGAGACTGTCACGGCGGCCCTGGACGAGCGGTCGTGCTGCATGACTGAAGAACATTCGACTGAATTGCCACAGACATGCCTTCCGACGTGGGAAGTTGCTGATCTTCCGGAACCGAAGCCGCTGGGGCTGCAGAATCTTGCCGGGTTCATCGGTCCGGGCATCGTCATGTGCGGGATCCAGATCGGCGGCGGCGAGTGGCTGTTCGGGCCCGCGATCACTGCCAAGTACGGCGGCGGGCTGATGTGGATTGCGACTGTCGCGATTCTCTGTCAGGTGTTTTACAACGTCGAATGCGGGCGGTACGCGCTCTACACAGGCGAGCCCGTTTTCACCGGCTTCATGCGGACTAAACCGGGGCCGGGATTCTGGGTGAGCATCGCCATGATGCTCAGCATCGGAGCGCTGATACCCGGACTTTCAACCAACGCAGCGGTGCTTGCCGTTTCGATGTATCTCGATCGGCCGCCCACGTTGGACGACGCATGGCTCGTCAACACGACCGCGTACGTGTTCCTGGGGCTGGTCGTGCTTCCCGTCCTGATTGGCGGAAAAGTCTACAACATGCTGCAGCTTGTGATGACGGCGAAGGTCATCATCGTGCTGAGCTTCTGCCTGTTCATCGGGCTGTTCTTCGTAAGCGCGAGCGGCTGGTTCGATGTATTCAGCGGCTTCGTCAAGTTCGGCAACGTTCCAGTCAGCGACGGAGACGGCGGCGAGAAAGTCGTCAACGCGTTCAGTCACTTCGCAGATACCGGTGAGTGGCCGGTCATCGCGATGGCCAATATCGCCGTGCTGGGAGCGTTCGCCGGATTCGCTGGCGGCGGAGGCTTGAGCAACTCGTCGTACAGCAACTTTGTCCGCGACAAAGGCTGGGGGATGGGGAGTCTTGTCGGAGCCATTCCCAGCGCCGTCGGGGGGCGAAACGTCACACTCAGCCATCTCGGAAAAGTATTTCCCATCACCGACGACAACATGCGCAAGTGGAAGGGCTGGTGGAAGTACATTCTCACCGACCAGTTCTTCATCTGGGCTCCCGGCTGCTTCATGGGAATGGCACTGCCGGCGCTGTTATCGATCGAGTTCTCAGGCAGCTCGGCGCTGTACGGCACTGATCTGCCATACGTGACGCCGCTGATCTCTGCAGACGGAATCCGACACGCTCCGGGATTGTCGGAGTCAACTCGCGAGATGCTCTGGATGGCGACGCTGTTTGTCGGCCTGATGGTGTTCCTGCCGAGCCAGATGGCGATCATCGACGACTTCGCGAGGCGTTGGACCGACATTATCTGGTCGTCCAACCGCAAAGTTCGCGAGACCATGAAGCCGCACCAGGCGAGCCGCATGTACTATCTCCTGCTTGGCTGTTACGTCGTCTGGTCATTCTTTGCGGCGACGATCTTCCTGAGCTACGGAAATGCTCCGACGCTGATGGTAACCGTCATCGCGAATCTCAATAATGTCGCGCTGGGGCTGACCGCTTTCCACATTCTGTGGCTCAACCGCACGCTGCTGCCCGAGCCGCTGCGTCCAAGGTGGTTCAACCAGCTTGGCATCGGCTGTTGCGGAGTGTTTTACTTCGGCATGGCCGTGCTCGTTTTCTGGGTAAAGATTCTGCCGCTACTGGGATGGTAGAAGGCGCAAGACTCCGTTCGTGCGGCCTCAAAAGCTACACTCCGGCCACCGATGCGAAACTCCAGGAGAATTCAACCGTGACTCATTCAATGTTCGACCTCACCGGGAAGGTCGCCGTCGTTTCCGGAGCCGCGCAGGGCATGGGGCAGGCAACGGCGATCGCTGTTGCCGAGTGCGGCGCGGACGTCGCGCTGGTCGACCGAAACGTCGAAGGCGCCGAAGCAACCGCCGAGCAGATTCGACAACTCGGTCGCAAAGTTATCGTCGCTGGCACGAACGTCTCTGATCCAGAAGCCATCGCCGAACTGTTTAACCAGGTTGATGCCGACCTGGGTCGCGTCGACTTTCTGGGAAACATCGCGGGCGACGGGCACCTGGCAAAGCCGGAAGACCTGCTCATCGACGACCTGCACCGCGCGATCCAGAATCTGGTCATCGGCCGCTTCGCCATGTGTCAGGAAGCCGGCCGGCGCATGCTGGCTCAGGGACAGGGCTCGATCATGAATATCGGTTCGCTGGCCAGTACGACGGCTCTGGGCCGAGGCCACGTCGCCTACAGCATGTCGATGGGAGCCGTGGTGCAGATGACTCGGGAGCTGAGCACCGAATGGAGCGCTCGTGGCGTCCGAGTCAATGCCGTCACGCCGGCTCAGGTTACGAACCCAAGCCTCCTCGCCCGAATGGAGCAGGACCCGAATCTGGAAGCACGTTTCGTCAGCGGAATCCCTGCAGGCCGCATGGGAAATCCTTCGGATATCAAAGGACTGGCCGTGTTGCTTGCTTCAGATGCTTCCTCGTGGATTACCGGCGCGATCATCCCGATGGACGGTGGCAACCTTGCCATGAATGCTGGCGGGACACCCGGTCACGAAGGCGGAGTTGTGCAGTCATTTCGCGCCGAGACAGCCAACTGACGATTTAATTATTCAACCACGAAAGACACCAAACACACGAAAACCTGGGCATCGTCTGCCCGCGACTTTTCTTTCGTGTCATTCGCGTCTTTCGTGGTTCAAAACTTAACTTTGAAAACGGTGACGAATGTCAGTATCAGAAATCGAAAAGACCCTTTCCCGCGACACGGCTCTGTCGCTTTACCGGACGATGCAAACGATCCGGCAAACGGAAGAGCAGCTCGCGCGGTATCACCAGAAAGGGCTCGTGCTCGGAGCGTGTCACACGTACGTCGGCGAAGAAGCCATCGCCACCGGAGTGTGTGCTCACTTGAACGATGACGACGTCGTCTTCAGCACGCACCGAGGTCACGGCCATGCTCTGGCCAAGGGACTGGCACCGGAAAAGTTGATTGCCGAATTGTTCGGCAAGGAAAGCGGCGTCTCATTTGGACGCGGCGGCAGCATGCACCTGTTCGCGCCCGAGATCGGCATGATGGGCACCAGCGGGATCGTCGGGCCGTGCATTCTTCAGGCGTGCGGAGGCGGTTACAGCTTCAAGATTCTGAAGACGGACAATGTCGCCGTCGCGTTCTTCGGCGACGGAGCGGTTAACAACGGAGCGTTCCATGAGGGCCTCAACATGGCCAGTATCTGGAACCTGCCCGTCATTTTTGTCTGTGAGAACAACCAGTTCGCCACCGAAGTTCCCTTCAGCTACTCAAGCGGAATTCCGGACGTTGGTCGTCGAGCCGCCAACTACGGACTTCCCGGCCATGAAGTCGACGGGAACGACGTGCTGGCCGTTTACGCAACCGCAGCCGAGGCCGTCGAACGAGCACGTTCCGGCGGCGGAGCGACGCTGATCGAATGCAAGACGTATCGCACGCGGGCTCACTGCGAAGGTATGGGCGACTACACCTACCGCACGCGCGACGACGTTGCGGAATGGAAGCAACGGTGCCCCATCAAGCGGCTTGCCGATCGGCTGATCGAAGAGGACATTGCCAGCGAAGCC
>JBLFXD010000761.1:0-3853 GCA_047611045.1 Planctomycetaceae bacterium
GATCGAGATCGTGTCTTCGACGTTCGGTTCCTGAACGAGCACCGGCTGGAATCGGCGTTCCAGGGCCGGATCCTTTTCGATGTACTTGCGGTATTCGTCGAGCGTCGTCGCGCCGACGCAGTGCAGTTCGCCGCGAGCGAGAGCTGGCTTCAGCAGGTTCGAAGCGTCCATCGAGCCTTCGCTGGCTCCGGCTCCGACGACGGTGTGCAGCTCATCGATAAACAGGATGACCTGGCCGTTCGAGTCGGTGACTTCTTTCAGCACGGCCTTCAGTCGGTCTTCGAACTCGCCGCGGTATTTGGCGCCGGCGATCAACGCTCCCATGTCGAGCGCGACGACGGTTTTGTCTTTCAGGTTCTGTGGGACGTCGCCCATGATGATGCGATGCGCGAGGCCTTCGACGATTGCTGTCTTGCCGACACCCGGCTCGCCGATCAGAACCGGATTGTTCTTACGTCGGCGGGAAAGAACCTGGATGACTCGACGAATCTCCGTGTCGCGACCGATGACCGGGTCGATCTTTCCCTGCCGGGCCTGCTCGACCAGATTGATGCCGTATTTTTCGAGGGACTGGTATTTCTCTTCGGGCGATTGATCGTTGATCGTCTGCCCGCCGCGGATTGTCTTGAGGGCTTCGAGGATGTCGTGCTCGCCGACGCCGTGCAGATTGAGCAGTTTCTTTGCTTCGGTGTCGACTTTGATCAGCCCAATCAGCAGATGCTCGGTCGACAGAAACTGATCCTTCATCAGATCAGCCTGCTTCTGCGCGGCGTCAAAAACTTTCGAGAGTTCTGCGCCAAGCCCGACCTGGATTCCAGCTCCGGAAACTTTCGGCAGTCGATTCAGCTCAACGTCGGTTGCCTGAGCGATCTGGTCCGGACTCGCACCGATCTTCTGAAACAGCGGCCGCACGACACCCTGCTGTTCATCGAGCAACGCTCGCAGCAGGTGCACCGCCAGTAGCTGCTGATGGCTGCGGTCTTCGGCCAGTTGCTGTGCCCGTTGAACGGCTTCCTGAGCTTTGACCGTCAGTTTGTCGAATCGGATGGACATGTTTCTTCTCCCGATGAAGTTGCGGCGTGCGCGCAACGGTGACGCAGAAGACGAACGAGGGGACAAGCCGCGGCACTCGCGGCTGCCTGGAAGAGCGGGATTCAGAAATGTAACGAGAATGAATTCTCGAAGTGATCTGGCTTGTGAGCCGTCGGCGCTAGCCTCGGGCCTTGAATGGTCTCGACGCTTCGCCCTGCCCGCGGCTAGCGCCGTCGGCTCACGAAATCGCGGGACGCGGAGCGTCCGAAGGCCCGTTCCCACGCAGAGCGTGGGAACGAGTTCGGGTGTTGCTTACGTTAACTACTTCTTCTCGAATTCGGCGTCGATGACGTCGTCGTCTCCGCCGCCACCGGCTGTTGTGCCGGCGGTTTCAGGTTCGGCTCCGCCTTCTTCACCGGCCTGTTGGTACAGAGCGGCGAATGCCTGAGCGGCCTGCTGAAGTTCTTCGATGGCCGATTTGATTTTGTCGGCATCGTCGCCTTCGGCAGCTTCTTTGACCTTGGTGATCGACGCTTCGATGGCAGACTTCGACGCGTCATCCAGCTTGTCGCCGAATTCCGTGATCGACTTTTCTGTTTGAAACGTCAGACCTGAAGCTTGATTCTTGATGTCTGCCAGTTCGCGACGCTTCTTGTCTTCTTCGGCGTTGGCGTCGGCGTCCTTTCTCATTTTGTCGATTTCCTCGTCGGACAAACCGCTCGACTGCTCAATGCGAACATTCTGTTCTTTGCCGGACGCTTTGTCTTTCGCCGAGACGTTCAGGATGCCGTTCACGTCGATGTCGAAGGTGACTTCGATTTGCGGCACGCCTCGCGGTGACGGCGGGATGCCGTCCAGATTGAACTGACCCAGCTGGCGATTGTCGCGAGCCATCGGTCGTTCGCCCTGGAAAACGGTGACGGTCACAGCGGGCTGATTGTCAGCAGCGGTCGAGAAGATTTCGCTCTTGGTGGTCGGGATCGTCGTGTTTCGTTCGATCAGGACGGTCAGAACTCCGCCTTCAGTTTCGATGCCGAGCGACAGCGGCGTCACGTCCATCAGGACAACGTCAGTGACTTCGCCCGAAATGATGCCGCCCTGAATGGCCGCTCCAACCGCGACGACTTCGTCAGGATTCACGCCTTTGTGGGGCTCTCGGCCGAACAGTTCTTTGACGAATGCCTGTACCTTTGGAATTCGAGACGAACCACCGACCAGCACAACTTCGTCGACTTCGCCCTTACCGAGCTTCGCGTCTTTCAACGCGTTGACGACAGGGTTTCGGCAACGCTCGACGAGAGGGTCGATCAGGCGTTCAAAGTCTGACCGTGAGATCGACATCTGAAGATGCTTCGCACCCGAAGCGTCGGCCGTGATGAACGGGAGGTTGATGTCCGTGTTCTGCTGACTCGAAAGTTCCTTCTTGGCTTTTTCAGCGGCTTCTCGAAGTCGCTGCAGAGCCATCGCGTCGCTCCGCAGGTCGATGCTGTTGTCATTCTTAAATTGATCGGCGATGTGGTTGATCAGTACTTCGTCGAAGTCGTCGCCACCCAGGTGAGTGTCACCGTTGGTGCTGAGTACTTCGACCAGCTCGTCGCTGACTTCCAGAACGGAAACGTCGAACGTTCCGCCACCGAGGTCGAAGACGGCGATCTTCTGATCCTTCTTCTTCTCGAGGCCGTAAGCGAGTGCGGCTGCGGTTGGCTCGTTGATAATTCGCGATACCTCCAGACCAGCGATCTGACCGGCGTCTTTCGTTGCCTGTCGCTGAGCATCGTTGAAGTAAGCGGGAACGGTGATGACTGCCTTGTTGACCTTGTGGCCAAGGTAGCTTTCGGCCGATTCCTTCAGCTTGCGAAGGATGATCGCGGAGATTTCCGGCGGAGTGTGTGCCTTGCCGTTGACTTCAATTTTGACGTAATCCTCAGGACCGCCGACCACCTTGTACGGAACGATTTTCTCTTCGGACGCGACTTCACTGTGGCGTCGGCCCATGAATCGCTTGGCTGAGTAGATCGTGTTGTGCGGGTTCGTGACGGCCTGACGCTTGGCCGGCTCGCCCACCAGCGTTTCGCCTTTATCGGTGAACGCGACGACGCTGGGCGTCAGCCGGTTGCCTTCGAGGTTCGCGATGACTTTTGCTTCTTTGCCTTCCATCACGGAAACGACGGAGTTGGTTGTTCCCAGGTCGATGCCGATGACTTTTTCGCCTTCAGCCATGATGTCTCTCCTTTGAGTTCTCAATTTATCTGTGGCGGCTCGTCGACGAGCGACGTAGCCATCCGATTTTTGCCGCACGTCAGCAGCGGATTTCCGCCAGCGACCCGATGTCGCGAGGCCCGTGCGGGCGAGTTTCTTCAGTTGTCGTAGAGGAAAGCAAAGGTCGTGCCAATGCTCTGTTGCGAGGCTGATTGTCCTGGCAACTGACTACTCAGTAAGTGGTTACGGGAAATCGATGCTCCGGCGTGACCGTCCGGGTGAATGCCATTTTGGCAATATTTTGGAAGTGTGAGCGAGCGAGTGGCGGCCAGCCAATTTGGCAGAGACGACTCTTTGACGCGGAGCCGCTTCGTCAACATTGCCCGCCACCGGAGCATTTTCTGATTAAATTCTCACGCAAAGACACAGAGTCGCAAAGAACCTGCTTCGTTGAGACTTTGCCTCTTCGCGGCTTTGCGTGACATCGGAATTCAAATCCAATCTGGATGCGAGCCGCTTCTGACTTGGCCCTTGCCGCGAAGAATAGCGGCGAGAACTGGTTTGAATACCGGACTTTGTTGAATCGCGAACGGGTAAGTCGTACTGTGCGGGACCGTTTCGA
>JBLFXD010000762.1:0-3829 GCA_047611045.1 Planctomycetaceae bacterium
GCGGCATGCTGCTTGCTCCCGAAGGCGGAGGCGGCTGCAGCTGCGGATCCTGGATGGAAACATCCATCGGCTTCATGCCGACCGCACGCCGGTGATCGACCGTTACAGAAGCCGTATTGCACGTCCCGACCTCCGGCGTCGCTGATCGCGGAGACTCTGCGGTGGTCGATAACGATGTCAAAATACCGCTGCTGCAAGAGTCCGGAAAAGTGCTGCCAATCTCACTTTACCAGTCAGAGCCGGGGTACTGGTGGACTCAGATCTGGACTGTTTCGAATACCGGGTAATCGATGAATGGGACGGTGGCGTCGACCGTGGAAGCGACCTAGAATTCGCGTCGCCCGGTCCGTAATTGTTCCGGGTTTTGCCGTGCCGGAGTGGTGGAATCGGCAGACACGCGGGATTCAAAATCCCGTGCCTGTAATGGGCGTGTGGGTTCAAGTCCCACCTCCGGTACTTACTGTGAAAGGACTTACGTCAATCTGGCGTGAGTCCTTTTTTGCGTTTCTGGAGCCGAGGTTACCGTCAATGCGTGAAATCCAGTCGGAACTTCTTTGGACGGGAAACGCTCGCGATGCCCGGGACGTTCGCGGATTGTTTGACGGTGGTATTGCTGCGGTGATTGATCTGGCGTACGAGGAGTTGCCTGCCCAGTTGCCTCGGCAGTTGGTTTACTGCCGGTTTCCGATTGTCGACGGACCAGGCAATGATCCGTCGCTGCTGCGGGTGGCTTTGCTGACAACGGTTGAGTTACTCAATTCTGGTACGCCCGCGATTGTGGCGTGCAGCGCGGGGATATCTCGCTCGCCAACCATCGCGATTTGTGCGTTGGCCGTGCACCTTGATCAGCCGCCCGAGACCGTTCTGGCCGCCGTGAACGAAAAGTCGTCGCTCGAGCTGCACGGCGATTTGTGGACGGACGTCTGTGGGATCGTCGCCGAGCTGCGGGCTGATAGCCGGTGAGGTATGCCACGATTCTCTCCGCTCGGCGATTCGGAATTCGACACTTGTGGGCACGAGGGTTGCGCAGCGGTCTCATGCGGACGGGGATCGAATTGCCAGCCACAAGAACGCCCATGACTTGAGTGATTTTTTCAGAATTCCGGTTACGCGATTCACGAAGGCTGTTCAGGCGAGCCGATACCTCTTCCAGATGTGTTGTTTCTGCACTCACTCTTGAAGGAATCTGTCCATGACACGGTATTTCGGGCCGTTCCGTGCGAGTTTCGCGGTCGCCCTGCTGGGGCTCTCAATCCCCGTATTGATGACGGGCTGCACGAAGTCCATGACCTTTCCGTCGGCTTCGGTCATGCCAAATTACAACGAGTCACCGATTCAACTGACCGCAGGCCAGTTCCGGCCGGTTGTCGTTGTCGCCGAAGTTCAGGACAACCGTGCGGATTCCGTTGTTGGCTCTTCCGGCAATGTGAAATTCACGTCGAATCAGGAAATCCGCCAGTTTGTGAAGCGTGAGGTTGAGGGGCAGCTGAGTAACGACGGAGTGCCCCTTGCAAGATCGATTGCCGACGCTCAGTCGCAGTCGCACTCGAACCGGCGGGTCACGGCAAGCATTCGATCGGCCAGTTATGGTGGAGCGTCGTCGCTGTTTCACCGGACGGCAGCGGGAGTCAACCTGCTGATCAAGGTCAGTGACGAAAACGGCCAGCCGGTCTTCGCTGAAACCTATTTTGGCACTGCCGAGAAATACCCTGCGATGGCGAATTCCACGCAGAGTGGCGAGCTGATGGCTGAGGCAGTTCGTCAGGCAACTGGTAAGGCGTTACGGGATTCCAACTTCCGAGCCGCAGTCGGCCTGTAGCCCAGCTTGGCAATGCAGGCTCGGTTGCCGTTTACTGAGGCGAATACCGGACCGTGAGACATCGGCCGTGTTCGACGAACAAATTGGGCCATGAGTTGGTTGTCCTTCGGAAACGATGATTTTCGATACGGCCAACTTTTGACTTTCGAAAACAGAAACAAAGGGAATTTCTCATGCTTCATAATTCTCCAATGCGGCCAGGTCGAACATTTCTTTCTGTCGCTCTTTGCGCGATGACTCTGCCGGGATGTGCAACGATTGTTAACGGTACCAGTCAGACGGTTGAGATTCGATCGGCCCCCCACGGAGCGAACGTGCTGGTGGATGGTCGCAACGTCGGGACGACGCCGATGAAGACCGACCTGAAACGCGGGCAGCCTCACGTTGTGCAGGTCGAGAAGCCGGGTTACTTGACCGAATCAGTGATGACGACAACGAAGCTGAACTCCGCGACAGGTTGGAATGCCTTGTTCGGCGTCGCGGGCGGAGTAGCAATGATCGTTGACTATTCGAACGGATCGTCGACTGACGTTGCGCCGAATGCGGTCAATGTGGATCTCGTTCAGAAGGTGACTCCGCAATCGGCAGTTCGCCCAGCGGCGTATGAGCCATCTGATGACGAGGGCCGTGTGCGTCTGCAGTAGCGACGTTCGATGGTTTCAGTTTGTGGGTAGCGCAGCAAAGACAACGCTGTTTCGGCTGAACATTCGCCGGGGCAGCGTTTCAATTTGCGCTTTGCGCAACGATGCAGTCGGCACTCAGCGGTCGAGCTTTGTGTGAATCAGTTTCTGCTCGATGTAGCGCTGGCAGATTCGGTAGTAGGTGACCATCGAGTCGATGTCGATCCATTCGTCTTCGCCGTGCAGGTTGCCGACCAACGGCCGCGAGAGGTTTACAGGGATGTCGGCCTTGCGGAAGAACCTTGAGTCGCTCGCACCGGCGGCTCGGATCAGCTTGACTGGGTTGCCGGTCACTGATTCGGTGATCTCGCAAAAGAGCGAGTCGGGATCCAAGTGGCACGGCTCGGCGGTCATCAGTGGTTCGAGGTAGCAGTCGGGGCCCAGAATGCCGGCGATGTTGTCGAGCATCGCTCCGACGGTGTGCGGCGGCGGGAACCGGATGTCTAAAGTTGCTGAGGCCTCGGATGGGATGCGGTTGGCGGATTCGTTGGGCGTCTCGACGATGTTCAGCGAACACGTTGGGTACCAGTGTCCGTGGTCGGCGCTTCTGTCGATGGGCCAGTTTCTGGCGAAATAGGCTCGCAGCGCCTCGATTCGACCGAGCAAGTGTTCCAGCGAGTTGGTGCCCAGCCATGGTCGTGCTCCGTGCGCGGAGTGGCCTTCTCGTCGCACTCGCAGATGCAGCACGCCCTTTTCTTCGATCGTCACTTCGTTCAGCGAGCCACCGTCTGGGACGATGACGATGCCCGCTCGCAGCTCGGCTTCTTCGATCAGGAAGCGAACGCCGTCAGTACCGCCGATTTCTTCGTCGGAAGTCAGGGCCAGACCGAGTGAAATGCCCGGATGCCGCGAGTGCAGTGTCCGGAACAGGTCGAGCATCACCGCGTCGGCACCCTTCATATCCCCGGCGCCGGGGCCGTAGATCCGACCGTCGCGGATGACTGAGTGGTAGCAGTCCGGATCGGGATGCTCGATGACGTCGATGTGGCCGCAGAGCAGAATTTCAGGAGTCTCGGACGTCTGCGAGCCCGCGACCAGCGACCGATAACCGTTCGAGTCGTGGTAGCTGATTTGAACTTCGTCCAGGCCTTCGAGGTGATTCTGGATGAACTCAAAACACCGCTCCCGCTCGACCGGGCGCGAGTCGGTGGTTGGAATCAGAATCAAGTCCCGTGTCAGAGCCGTCAGCCGCGCCGCAAGTTCTTTCTCGTCGGGAGTCATAAAATATGCCTGGCGTATGGCCTCCGATCGTTGGCCGAACGAGAGACGGTATCTGTAGGCTGGAACGAGCACAACGCTGTTCCGGCATTTGGTTTGGGCCTGCCGGAAC
>JBLFXD010000763.1:0-3820 GCA_047611045.1 Planctomycetaceae bacterium
CTGATGGGAGTTCAATTCTGCGTGCAGGTCGTCGCTTCAGACTGCGGCGGAGTTCTGGAAGTTCTGGCCGGCAGCACCGACGCGGTCTTCGAACGCTCGCGAGAAAAGCTCGACGACAACTGGCTGGTCACGATGCCCGAACGTGTCGAAACCGTCGTCGTCGCCGTCTCAACCGATGTCTCCGGCCACGGCTGGAATCAAATCGGCCGAGCTGTCGCGACCGCTCGACAACTGGTCGAACGTGGCGGACGCATCGTTATCCTGTCAGAACTCGACGAGCAACCCGGCGACGGACTCAGCCTCCTTCGCCGGGAAGACTATCCCGAAAACTGCCTGCAACCACTCCGCGACGAAAGCCCCGTCGACTTGATCCCGGCCACCCAAATCGTGAACGCCGCCGGCTGGGCTCGCATTCTTCTGCTAAGCAAGTTGGCCCCCGAACTGGTCGAGGAACTGTTCATCTACCCGCTCGAAGAAATCAGCGAGGTGACGCGAATCCTCGACGCCTCCGAATCCTGCGCCATCCTCGGCGGAGCCCAACACACCTTCGGCATCGTCGAGTGATTTGTAGGCTGGAGCGAGCGCTGCGCTGCTCCGGCAATTCACGAGCTTTCGTAAGAACGGAATGAGACAACCAGTTGCCGGAACTACAATTTCGCTGGCAACTGCGCGGTCAGTGCAAAATGCAAAATGACGGTGTCCGCGTCTCACCCTGACAATTTTTCATTTTTCACTTTGCACTCTTCCATCCGACCGCGACGTTCTTACGATCTTCGACGTCGCATGCAGAATCATGCGAGCTTCACGCAGAGTAAAACGCGTTGGCCGCAGCGACTCCGGCTCCCGACTGAGTTGCCGGGTTCTGATCGGCCAGACATTTTCCGAGGGCGGCCAGGAAGAGCAACACGTTGCGGGCAGAGCTGGAATCGCCCATCAGACCGATTCGCCAGGTCTTGCCTTTCATTGGTCCAAGACCGGCTCCGATTTCGATGCCGAATTCGTTCAGCAGTTGAGACCTCACGCCAGCATCGTCGATGCCGTCTGGAATCTTCACCGCGTTCAGCATCGGCAGACGGTTGGCTTCTTCAACGGCGTATTCAATGCCGAGTGCTTCCAGACCGGCTCGCAGAGCCAAGTGGTTGTGTCGGTGTCGAGCGAAGCGTTCTTCGAGACCTTCTTCGAGGGCTAGTCGCAGGGCTTCGTGCAGGCCGTAATTCATGTTGATCGGAGCGGTGTGGTGGTACGCTCGCGACGAGTCCGTCCAGTAGTTTCGCACCATGCTCATGTCGAGATACCAGCTCGCGACTTTGGTCGTGCGAGCGTCCATCGCGGCCACGGCCTTCGGGCTGAACGTCACCGGAGCCAGGCCTGGCGGGCAACTCAGACATTTCTGAGTCCCGCTGTAAACGGCGTCGAGGCCCCACTCGTCAACTTTGACGGGCAGCCCGCCGAGCGACGTCACACAGTCAGCCAGCAGAAGTCCGCCCGCGTCGTGGACGATCTTTGAAATCTCTTCCAGTGGCTGCAGCGCGCCGGTAGAAGTTTCGGCATGCACCAGCCCGACGACTTTCGGCGAGTGCTGCTGCACAGCCGCCGCCACTTCTTCAGCCGAGAAGACTTCGCCGAACGGACGCTCGATCGCCAGCACGTCGGCACCGGCTCGTTCGAAAACGTCTTTCATACGTCCGCCGAAAACCCCGTTCACGCCGACGACGACTTTGTCGCCCGGCTCGATCAGGTTCACGACACAGGTTTCCATCCCGGCCGAACCCGTCCCGCTGACGGCGAGCGTCATTTCGTTCTTCGTCTGAAACAGCTCCCGCAACATCGCCTGAACTTCGTTCATCGTTTTCAGAAAGAACGGATCAAGATGCCCGACGGTCGGCGCTCCCAAAGCGGAAAGAACACGAGGATGCGTATCGCTCGGCCCAGGCCCCATGAGAATTCGAGAAGGAGGAGCAAGCGGCAGCGGAAGACTGTCTGACATAATGATTTCCTGATTGGCGAAAAATCCGCAGAGCAACACGCTCGACACCGCAATTGGACGGTTGGTGCGCAGAGGATAACGGCCAACCACAGAATCTGGCGAGCGAGCCGGAACCTGCACTCGGGATTCTCGGGCGTTTCCGTCGATTAAATAGCCGCTGATTCGAGCAGCTTGCGGACGTGGTCTCGCAAAGGGATACAGTTGGCAGAGTCACGAGCTTGCGGTTGGTATTCCGCGTAAACGGCCTCAGCAAACTGGTCCAGGTCGAAGGCGTTCCAGATGTTGCTGAGATTCTGCAATTGCTCCATCCCGCCCGATGATTGCCGAAGCGGATCCGGGATCAGCGTTGCCACCGCAACGGCGGCCGCGGCTGACTGGCCGAGGTCAGCGTCGGTGAGGATCGCCAGCCCGTCGTGATGAATCATTACGCAGCAAATCAGGTCGTCGGGAAATCCCCATTCGAACATGACTCGCGCAGCAGCCTCCGCGTGGTTGCTGCCGAACGTTTGCTCTTCGAACTGACAAATGTCAGGTGAGCCTGTGTTCGATAGATTCAGAAATTCCAGATATCGCTCGTCGCGATCGTTCGTCAGCGCCGGCAATAGAAAATCGCACAGCAGCGCCGCCGAGAACGCCAGTTGCTCGTCGGCTTTCAATAGTCTCGCGATGTGTTTTGCGAAGATCGCCCGCTCGAGGTTCGCGTTCCAGAACGTCGCCAGGTTGATCAACTTAAGCTGTTTCGCGGGCAGAGCATTCTGCAAAGCCACCGAGATCAGTTGCAACTTTGTCCGGCGAATTCCCAGCGTCGCGATCGCGTGATGAGCGGAAGAGATCTTATGACGCAAACCGTTCACGCTGGCATTCACGGCTCGCAGGAGCTGGCACGTCAGGCCGGTGTCGGACTCGACGATCGCCGCCAGCTTTCGGATTTCGCAGTACGGATCGTCAGCCAGTTGCGAGAATTCGATAAGAGCCTGCGGCAACACCGGAAGCTTGATATCGGGAAGCAGATTGGGCTCAGACGTCTTGCCGAGCATCGCTTCTCGTTTTTCCGACCAGTCGATCAAACCTGCGGTCTCCTGTGCCCGTTGTTCGAATTGTGCATCGACGACAACCAACGCTACGTCCAGCGTTACAGAATGAGGTACGCCGTGCAGGGGCACCGGCCAGCTCGCAGATTCCTCCCCGCCTGAACTCAGTGAAAAACCGCAATCGGTCGGCGGAGTCTGTCACGTGACTCCGGTATGGACATTTTTTCGATTAGCGTTCTTGCGGCCTTCTTTCACGAAAAGAGCCATAAGATTGTTGTCGAGAAAATCTCAGGATCGGACATAAACGTGACAGGCCCGCCACAGAGGCGTCACACTCGCTTCCTACGATGTGGGCGTTGCAGGCGGGAGTCGGTCCTGCCTGAACGATCCATCGATTCGGGAGACAGTCATGAAAACGTGTGTCAAACTTGCCGCTTCGGCGGTCGTCACGACGATGCTGATGTTCGCATCGTTCCCCGCGAACGCCGCCTCGCCGGCTGAGTCACTGGAGAAGGGCATCTACAACGAGGAGACCACCGGGAACCTCGACGAAGCCATCAAGCATTATCGGCAGGTACTGTCTGATGCTCAGAAGACGGAAGGGTTGGCCGCGCAAGCTCAGTATCGACTCGGCCGTTGCCTGGACAAACAAGGAAAAAAGCTGACCGTCACGGATTCGGGGGTGGCTGGTTGTATCGGTATTCGCCGCAGGAAGCGGAAATGAGCAGGTTCTGCAGCCAGTCGTTGTGGTAGCGGTATTTGTTTAAACGCTCGGCAGGACTCTGCCAGCCGTCGCGGCGAG
>JBLFXD010000764.1:0-3818 GCA_047611045.1 Planctomycetaceae bacterium
GCGGCCCGATCGAGGCAGATGGAAAACTCCTTAATGTTGGCCACTGGTGCGCGGCTCCGTGTGTTGCTGATTTCGACGGCGACGGCGATCTGGATCTGATGTCGGGCAACTATCCGATGTACCTACAGCCGGGCGAAAAGTCGCTGCACGAAGACGACTTCCTCCAGTACTTCGAAAATGTCGGCACGCGTCAGCAGCCTCGCTTCGAGTCGCGTCCGTTTCCCAACGAAGGACCGTGGCCGCATTCACGACTCGCCACGCCACGCACCGCCGATTTCGACGACGACGGAGATCTCGACCTCGTGGTCAGTTCATCGCGAAACATCTACCTGTTTACGAATGAGGGTTCGAAGTCAGAGCCAAAGTTCATAACCCACACGAAGCACCTGCCAAGTTCGTGGGGACTGGCGTCGATCAGCGCGAATCAGTTTCGCGACTGGGACGGAGATGGTCGGCTTGACCTGATCCGAGCCTACACCGTCCGTCTGAATTCCGGCGCGGGCAACCCGTTCCGCTGGGAGAAGACCGTTTCCGTGCTGCCACGTGGCGAGCATATCGAGCATCCGTCTGGCATTGGCGATGACTGGTTCTGGCCGCGACTGGATGACTTCGATCAGGACGGAAACATTGATGTGTTATTCGGCGACTGGCATGGAACTATCTGGCTGCACCGCAATCAGTCGACGGCAGATCAACAGAAATTTGACCTTGAGGGCTTCCGACTGAAACTGGCCAGCGGAGATCCGATCAAAGTCGGCCCCGTCGATCAGGATCCGTCAAAGAATTTCAGCGCGCTGCAGGGAGCCCGCACGGTCTTCACCGTCGCCGACTTCGATCGCGATGGGGAACGCGATCTCGTCATCGGAGACACATACGGAATGGTCCGATACTTCCGCAACACGACGCCGGACAAAGCGGCGGAACCTCGATTTGCTGATCCGCTCTTGATCGCCGATCTGGGCATCCGTGGCCTGGTGGATTCAGCGGACTGGAACAGCGACGGCTGGCCGGATGTCATTGCCAGCGCTGCCAACGGAAAAGTGAGAGTCTATTTGAACGAGGGCAACGATGCGGAACAGCGATTCGCCGAAGGCTTCGACCCCGGCCTGCCTCCCATCATTCAGCCTCGCGTGATCGTCGCCGATATCAACGGCGATGGCGACGAAGATCTGTTCCTGCCGAGTACTCAGGGATCCTGTTTCGTGGAACGATCATTCCTGAAGAGCGGCTACGCCAAAGCCGTACTCACAGCAACACAGCAAAGGCCCCATCAATGAGCATCGCCCGTGCGGAACCGACACGACTTGTTCTTCTCCTCTTCGCCCTTTCGTGCAACACGCTCTCCGCTGCCGAGCCGACAAAGCTCGTTGTCTTTGGCGACTCGACGACGGCGAAGCGTGGCGAGTTGAAGATCTACGCGGAGATTCTCGAACAGGAACTACCTCGGAGAGGGATGCCGGTTCACGTCGTGAACGCCGGCGTCGGAGGCAACAACACCGAACACGCTCGCGCCCGCTTCGACAAAGACGTTCTCGGTCACGCTCCTGGCGTTGTCATCATTCAGTTTGGGATCAACGACGCCGCGGTTGACGTCTGGAAAGATCCGCCGGCGACCAAATCGCGTGTCTCAATCGAGAAGTTCGCTGAAAACATTCGCTACTTCGTTCGGACGCTCAAAGCTCACAAAACGCGAGTCGTCCTAATGACGCCGAACCCGCTGCGCTGGACGCCGAAAATGCGCGAGCTGTATGGCAAGCCGCCTTACCTGCTGAACGACGCGAACGGGTTCAACGTCAAGTTAGAGGCGTACGCCGAGACGACTCGTCAGTTTGCCAAAGCTGAAAGCGTGCCACTGGTCGACGTGTATCGAAGTTTCGAACTGTTCGACAAGGCGGAAGACCAAAGCGTCGACGACTTGTTGCTCGACGGCATCCACCCCAACGAACGCGGGCATCGTCTCATCGCCGAACAGTTGCTTTCCCTGCTGTTGAAGTCCGGGCAGCCCGGCTCAAGCGATTCGTCGGCCACGATTGAAGTGAAGATCGTCGACAACCCCGTAGATTCGACTCTAAACAGAACCACTGCCGGGACGACGAATGTCCGATTCGAGGACTATGTGTCCAACCCCCCGCCCAATCACCGCGATCCTGTCCAGGGGTGGGTTGGGCAATTTTCCATTCCGTTTACAGGACTGGTGAAACCTCTGGCTGCAAACACGACCGTCTCGCCGTTGCCCGCCGCAGTCGGGCTGTTGATTGAAAGTTCTGCCGACACCGTGGGTTTCTACGATCCAAGTTCGCGAGTCGATTGTGCTGACGCCCGTGCCGACAAGCTGATCTTTCGATTTGTTGATCCCGCCAACACCCGCCGCGCTGCCACTGTTTCGCGGGTTGCCTTTCGATTGACGGGGACGTCGGTGTTGAACGGCAAAGTTCGGTACAGCCTCCACGACATCACGGGAAAAACGCTGGCTTCGGGCATGGCCAAGCCGAATCCAACGACTCGTCGGGCCGAGTCGGAAGTTGATTGCACGGCACGACTGGACGGCAAAGTCAATTCGGTCATCCACAAAGTCGTCGTCGAACATTCCGGCCCCGGTTACTTCGTCGTCGGCGGCGTCATGCATCCCAAAGAGGCGGACCTCAACTTCGACGGCTTCTACGTGAGTGACCAGAACGTCCGCCGCCAGCTCGGCGAACAGATCCCGCTGGCACATCCGGAACAATGGGAGAACTCAGGCAACGCAGAACTCATCACCGACATGACTCGCTGCACTCCTGCCGAGGCTTTGTCGAAGCGTCGGGAGCATGCGAAGTGGAAAGTGTTTGAGTACGAGACCGCCGATTTTTCTGGCAAATGCCTGTCGATCGGACGTGAATCATCGGCACCTGACCTGACGTTAAAACTCGGCAAACAGGGCTGGCATGCCGTCTACATCGGCCTCAGCACGATCACGAATCTGGTGCGTCCGGAGAAGAACAACGTCGAGGTCAGGTTGACGAGCGACCCCGCCTACACTCGGCTCAGCAACCGTCTCGATCTTGCATCGCCGCGTCGCGACGTGCTGGATGAAGTGTTCCTCGGCGTGGCAGATCTCACCGACAACGATCTGCACTTTTCGACCGTCTACGAAATGCCGGCTCGAATTCACTATGTCAAAATCATTCCGCTGACCGACGCCGAAGTCGCCGCTGTACTCGCAGACCGCAAGCAGAAAGCGACCAGAACCTCAGTCGCCACGTTCGATGGATTCACCTGGATTCATCCATTCCGTCCGCAGAACCGAGCGGATCTGGCAGCGACGTTCTCGGCGTATCGCCAAAGCGACTTCAAGACGTGGTGGTTTCAGGTCGGCGGAGCGGATCTCGTGCATCACCCGACGAAAGTTGGAAACTTAATGGGAGGGCACCTCGATACGTTTCCAAGGTCGGTCGATCGAGAATACGTCGAGTCCGTGCGGCATCTGCATTCCAAAGGCGTCGATCCGTTGCGAGTGGCTGTCGAAGAAGCTCACGCTCAGGCCGCCGAGATTCTGATCTGCCTGCGTGCCGCCGGATGGAAAGGCGCACCGCCGTGGGAAGAATTCTTCATGAGCGAGTTCTACGAGGCGCACCCCGAATGGCGCTGCATCGATCACGACGGCACGCCGACCATGCACCTGAGTTATGCCGTCGAAGAAGTTCAGGATCATCTCCTCAAAGTCTATCGCGAGGTGCTGCAACGTGGCCCGGACGGTGCCGGGTTCATGTTTCACCGGGGGATGCCAATGATGCTCTGGGAAGAACCGTTCTGCCGACGATTCATCAAAAAGTTTGGCG
>JBLFXD010000765.1:0-3811 GCA_047611045.1 Planctomycetaceae bacterium
GGCAGCACGATCGCCGGAACTGCGCGGAGCTTGTTCCAGCCTACGGACTCTGTCCCATTCTCGCATGCGGAATGTTCGTTACTGGTTGGTGTACCGTGAGTGGAGATGCGCATTCTGAATCCGTTTCCTGAGCGCGTCGTTTTCGTCCAGAAGTTCCTGGGGAAGTTTCGAGCTGAACCGTGACAGAAACTCCTCCCGCCGGTCAACCTCTTTGTACCACTCGTCAGTCTTCACCGCGAGTAGTTCGTGCATGAACTCCTTCGTCCAGCCGAAATCGCTGAGTTCCAGGCACTGCGTTTTGGGAATCATGCCGATCGCCGTTTCGTTGGCGTCTCCGCGACCACGAGTTCGGTCGACGATCCACTTCAGCACCCGCATGTTTTCGCGATAGCCTGGCCAGAGGTAACGATCGCCCCAATCCTTCCGAAACCAGTTGACGTGATAAATCTTCGGCATGTCCGCACCGACTCGTCGGCCCATATTGAGCCAGTGCTGCCAGTAATCGGCCATGTGGTACCCACAGAACGGTTGCATCGCCATCGGATCGAATCGAAGCGGTCCAACCGTCCCGGCTGCGGTTGCCGGAGCTTCGCTGGTCAACGTTGCCCCGATGTACGTCCCGTGTTGCCAGTTGAAGGCTTCATAAATCAGTGGCATCGTCGTCGTTCGTCGACCGCCGAAAATGATCGCGCTGATCGGGACGCCCTGCGGATTGTTCCACTCGTCCGACAGCGTCGGGCAGTTCGTTGCCGGGACGGTGAAACGGCTGTTCGGATGAGCGGCCGGCCGACCACACTCCGGCTCCCATCGCCGGCCAGTCCAGTCGGCACAGAATTCGGGAGCGTCGCCGTCAAGCCCTTCCCACCAGACGCTGCGTTCTTCGGTCATCGCGACATTCGTAAAGATCGCATTGGACCGCAGCGTCTCCATTCCTGTCGGGTTGCTCGCTGAACTGGTGCCGGTGGCGACTCCGAAGAATCCAGCTTCCGGATTCACGGCGTAAAGTCGTCCGTCATCTCCGAAGTGCATCCAGGCGATGTCGTCGCCAACCACTTCCACTTTCCAGCCGGCTTCCAGATCAGCATCGGGCGGCAGCAGCATCGCCAGATTCGTCTTTCCGCACGACGCCGGAAACGCGCCGGCCACAAACGTCCGAACGCCATCCGGAGACGTGACGCAAACAATCATCATGTGCTCGGCCAGCCAACCTTCTTGACGAGCCTGCACACTCGCGAGCCGCAGTGCATGGCACTTCTTCGGAAGCATGGCGTCGCTGCCATAGTTGGTGTTTACGCTGACGATCAGGTTCTCTTCCGGAAAATGGCTGATGTATCGCTGCTCTGGATCCAGCGTTGCGACACTGTGAATTCCCTTGACGAACCCTGTCTGATTTCCGAAATGCTCCAGAGCGACGCGACCAATTCGATTCACGAGCCGAAGGTTGGCGACAACGTACGGGCTGTCGGTTACCTGAACTCCGACACGAGCGGCCGGGCTCCCCGGCGGGCCGAGCAAATACGGCACGACGTACATCACGCGACCCTCCATGCAGCCGTTAAACAATTGAGCCATCTGGTCCCGCATCCAGACCGGATCCATCCAGTTGTTGCTCGGTCCGGCGTCGTCTTCGCTCAGGCTGCAGATGAATGTTCGGTCGGCAGAACGCTCCACATCCTCAACGTCGCTGCGCACGTAGTACGAATTCGGATGGATCAGTGCATCGAGTTTCTCAACGGAACCGTCGCGCAGCATCAGTTCAAAGATACGCTCAGCTTCTTCGTCGGTCCCGGTACACCAGTGGACGATCTGCGGTTGAGTCAGGCGAGCAACAGTCTCGACCCACGCAATCAACTCCTGATTCATCGGCGCCTGCTGAACGATAGAATCCTGCCCGACAGGCGTCGGGTCAGGCGTTGGTGGCAGAATGACTCCAGGATTCTCCATCGCAGATCTCTCTAGTAAGAACACCGCCACACGAACTGATATCACCTCTCCCGCTTGCGGGAGAGGTCGGCCTCTCAGGGCCGGGTGAGGGTTTCATGTTTGAAAGAACCCGCACTCAATTGAATTCTGCCTCCCCCTCACCCGCGGCTGAGACCGCGACCTCTCCCCCAAAGGGGAGAGGTGACAGAGATTTCAAGCGTCGACCAATGGGCTAACCGGGACGCCACGCCGCCTCGATCGCGACCGACTGAAAAGTAGCTTACGATCTGCGGCTTCTCAGCGACGATTCACATCGGCGCGAACGTTGTCCAGTTCCGGTTAGAAAATCTGTAGCGATTCTTCCGGCTTTGCCAGCTTGCTCATGATCAATCCGTTGGAGATTCCAGATGCCTCTCGCCCGATTCACCTCAATGTTATTGCTCACTGCTGTTGTGCTTGTCGCTCTGACCAGCCCATCCGTCGGAGCTGAGAAGCCGAATATCCTGTTGATCTTTGCCGACGATCAGGCCTTCGACACGATCCATGCGCACGGCAACTCCGAAATCCAGACGCCGAACCTGGACCGACTTTCTGCTCGAGCGACGACTTTCACCCACGCCTACAACATGGGTTCGTGGAGCGGTGCGGTCTGCGTGGCCAGTCGCATGATGATGATTTCGGGTAAGTACCTCTGGCACGCTCAGAAAGATCACGCAAAGACAAAGCAGCTCTATCAGGACACGGGCCGTCTGTGGCCTCAGCTACTGGCGTCAAGTGGCTACGACACCTACTTCACCGGCAAATGGCACATCCGAGCCGACGCTGAGAAGGCGTTTAAAGTCGCCGGCCACGTGCGAGGAGGCATGCCGGCACAGACCGAAGCGGGCTACAACCGCCCGATCGAAGGTCAGACGATGAAGTGGAAGCCGTGGGACAAATCGTTCGGTGGCTTCTGGCAGGGCGGAAAACATTGGAGCGAAGTTGTCGGCGACGAC
This sequence comes from Planctomycetaceae bacterium, assembly GCA_047611045.1. Taxonomy (GTDB): domain Bacteria; phylum Planctomycetota; class Planctomycetia; order Planctomycetales; family Planctomycetaceae; genus JABMPE01. The sequence continues at coordinate 2,919 of JBLFXD010000765.1, forward strand.
GCTTCAGGCTTCATCAAAACTGCTAAGAAGAGCGACAACCCCTTCTTCATGTACATCGCCTTTAACGCTCCGCACGACCCTCGTCAGTCGCCGAAGGAGTACGTCGACAACTACCCGCTCGACAACATCGCCATGCCCGCCAGCTTTGTCCCCGAGTACCCGTTCAACGAAGCGATGAACTCCGGCCGAAAACTCCGTGACGAACGACTCGCACCGTTTCCCCGCACTGAATACTCAGTCAAGGTTAACCGCCAGGAATACTACGCGATCATCACACACATGGACGCTCAGATTGGCCGCATCCTGGACACACTCGAAGCCAGCGGCCAGGCCGACAACACGTACATCTTCTTCACCGCCGATCACGGACTCGCCGTCGGTCGACACGGACTGATGGGCAAGCAAAACATGTTCGACCATAGCGTGCGAGTCCCGCTGATGGTCGTCGGCCCGGACGTCCCGAAGAACAAAAAGATCAACGCACGCGTCTATCTGCAGGACGTCATGGCAACGTCGCTGGAACTTTCCGGCACGCAAATGCCGGACTATGTTCAGTTCGAAAGTCTGCTCCCACTCATCAACGGAAAAACCGACAAAGGCCGCGACGCGATTTACGGCGCCTATCTGCAGGGCCAACGAATGGTGACCTACGGCGACCACAAGATGATCCTCTACCCGAGTATCAGCAAAGTCATCCTCTACAACATCGCCAAAGATCCCCTGGAACTTCACGACCTCGCCACTCAAAAGAAACACCAGCCAACCCTGTCGAAGCTCTTTGCGAAACTGCAGGAGCTCCAGAAAGAAACCGGCGACACGCTCGACCTGAAAGCTACGTTTCCGAATCTGTGACAATGCATCGCGGTCATCGAGAGTAGGCTGGAACGAGCACA
>JBLFXD010000766.1:0-3791 GCA_047611045.1 Planctomycetaceae bacterium
GACTGGGACCACACTGATCCTGGTGAAGCCGGAGCGTGCTATCGATCGCTGATTTCAGAAACACGTGCAGCAATCGACGCCGCAAAGAAGGACGGGATCGAATTGCGGCCGCGTGCTTTCGGCTGGGTGCAGGGCGAGAGTGATGCCAACGCCAACGACTCGGCGATTTACGCTCGAAATCTTGACGCCATGCTGACGGCGATTCGAAAAGAACTCGATGCTCCAAAACTGGCCGCATTGATCGCCGTGAATACAAGGTTTCTCGAAGGACGCAACACATTCATGCCGGCGATCATCGAGCAGCAGAAACTCGCAGCGTCGTTCGATCCTCGTTGGGCGTACGTCGACACGTCGGCTGCGACAATCGCCAACCAGGTTCACTACGATTCGAAAGGGACGCTCGAAGTCGGGCGACTCTTCGCCGAATCGCTATTGAGAATTGAAAAGAGCACTCAGCCAGAGCGACGGCACCTGACGATCGTCACGCTGGGCGACTCCATCACAAAGGGCGTCCGCTCCGGCGTTGCAGATGACCAGACGTTCGCATCGCTGATCGAACAACGGCTCGCTGCTGACGGACGTTCGGTTGAAGTGATCAATGTCGGCATCGGCGGCGAGCGTACCGACCAGGCTCTGCAGCGGTTTGATCGAGTGCTCCGTCACCGGCCGGACATCGTCACCATCATGTACGGAACCAACGACAGCTACGTTGACCAGGGGAAAACTGCCAGCCGCATTACCGTCGACGATTACCGAAAGAATCTCAACGAGATCGTGGCCAGACTGTTGGGAGGAGGAATTCAGCCCGTCCTGATGACCGAACCTCGCTGGTCCGACAAAGCCGGTAAGAACGGAATCGGCGAGAATCCTAACGTCAAACTGGAACCGTTCGTCCAGGCGTGTCGTGACGTCGCGAAAGAATGGCGAGTACCGCTTGTCGATCACTTCGCAGACTGGACGGCAGCGCATGACTCTGGCACCGACCTGCACGACTGGACGACCGACGGCTGTCACCCGAACCCCGACGGGCACGTCAAACTCGCCGACGCGATGCTGCCTGTCCTCAACACGACAATCGGTTCCGAGCTGACCGTTCGAAAGAAACTGATGTCTGGAGACTCGGTCAAAGTCGTTTGCTTCGGCGACAGCGTCACTGGCGTGTACTACCACTCCGGAAGCCGCCGAGCCTACACCGACATGCTCGGCGTCGCATTGCAGCGAGTCTCCGGGAACGCCAACGTCAAGATGATCAACGCCGGCATCAGCGGTCACACCACGGTCAACGCGTTGGCGAGAATTGATCGCGACGTGCTGGCTCACAAGCCGGACGTCGTGACGGTCATGTTCGGACTGAACGATATGACTCGAGTTTCGCTGGATGATTACAAAGCCAACCTCAAAACCATCGTCGAGAAGTGTCGTGGCGTCGGTGCGGAAGTTGTGCTCGCCACCCCAAATAACGTCATTGATACTTCCAGCCGTCCGACCAGCAAACTCGTGAAGTACTGCGATGTTGTTCGGGAAGTCGGGCGGGAACTTGGCGTTCCGATTTGCGACACGTATCAGCAATGGAACGGAGTTCGAGCGAACGATCCGTTCGACTGGCGACTCCTGATGAGCGACCCGATTCACCCGAACATGGCCGGGCACAAGAGTATTGCCGAGCGACTGGCTCAGACAATCACCGGGTCGAAAGTGTCACTTGAGAACGTGCCGCCTTTGCAGCCTGCACTGCAACGAACGCTGACCAGAATCAAAGACAACCAACCCGTCCGAGTTCTGGCAATGGCTCCGTACGACTCAATGATCGCGTCAGCTTTGAAACAGCGTTCGGATACGGTCCAGGTTGAAGTAACATCCTGGTCAGTTGCTAGCCTGTCGCTCGGTCAGATCGAGCAGGATGCCAAAGCGCGAGTTCGATCTATGAAGCCGGACCTCGTCCTCATCGCAATTCCAGGCACAGCGACGGCAGAATCTGACGAAGCATTCGCTGGCTCATACGCGTGGATCATGAACTGGTCGTTAAACTTTGGGCCGCCAACGTGGGACTGCGTGGTGATTCATCCGTCGGTAACCGATTCCGGGACGAAGCCGGGACCACGAGACGGTCTGATCCGCCGACTGGTCGCAGCTCAGGACCTCGTCCTGATTGACCGAAAATCAGGCGACGCTAGAGAGTCTGGAAAGCTGATCGAAACGTGGCTGGTCGATGCGCTTGCTGGCTCGAGCTCGACGGAGTAGCGAAAACGGCAGTCGAGTCACTGTTAGCAGCGGCGCAGTGGTCAGCAAGAGGCCGCTTTCGGGGCACGTAACGGAAGTGACTATTGAGGCTGCGACGCGGAAAGCGGAGCCTCTGTCCCGAACTCATCAACGAAACCCAACTCTTCGACCAGGACGGCTGCCTGATTGTCCTGAGTTTCGATGATCGAGATGACTGCGTCGCCAACTCGGATGCTTTCGCCAATCTGCAGCGTGACTTCCGTACGCTTTAGTCGGTCACTCACGGCAGTACTCCATATTTTATCAGGTCTTCGGAGCTCCGCCGAAATCCCGTTGATGCCTGTGTTGATTCTTCGCTCGCTCTGCAAACAGAATCACGCGACCGAAAGACTGATAGTGCTCAGGCTACCGTCGCGTCCTGCGAAAATACAACATCGATTGGCCCACAATAGTTGGAGAGTCTAGCCTCGACAGGGAAGTCCTGCAAAGACTTTGAGAGCGGTCTATTCGCCATGCTGAACGGCACGACGATTCACGACACGAAATCACGGTGCGTCGACCGTTCGAACTTCTCCAGCTCTTCCAGCATACGATCGCGAATCGTCTCGCATTGTTCTTCAGAAGTAATTTTTCGACCTTCGTTATCCGTCACATAAAAGACATCGACGACCTGATCGAAGTGCGTTGAAATGCGTGCCAGGTCAATGGACAAGTCCAACTTGAACAGCGTTCGCGAGATCGTATAGAGCAGGCCGGGGCGATTATGCGCGAAGACAAGAACGATCGTTGACTTGTCCGAAGTGTCGGTGTCGATTTCGACTCGAGTCGGCAAACCCATTGTCGGCGTTTCAGAGTCTTCGGAAACAAACCGGCTATGCCGCTGGAACAGTTCTTTTGTTGTCACTTCCTGACGCAACCCCTGCACGATCGAATCCGCGACTTCGTCGATTCGAGCTTGTGGAACGACTCCGGAAAAGTCTTCGTCGATGACGTGGAATGTGTCGACGATGATGCCGTCAAAACTGGTTGTAATTTCTGCCCCAAGGATCTTCATGTGCCGAGCAGTAAGCACGCCCGAAATGCGATGAAACCCGCCGCGCGAATGCGACGAATCGGCGATCACGTGGTAATCGGTCGTTCCGCTAACCTTGTCGTATCGTCCGTCGACGCGAATTTCACCGGGCTCAAGGCTGCGGATAATGTCGAGGTCGCGAGCGATCATCGACGGTGGGGTCATCGTCAAATATTGAGACGAGAAGCCGTCGAGCTGTTTATCGACCCACTGTCGCAACGAGGCCGCGATCTCCTCGGACTCCGGTTCCAACGGGACAATTGAATCGTAGACGTGCTCGCGAATTTCCCGCAGGCGTTCTTCTTCGTGGAACCTCGGAGGCTGGCCACTCAATGTAGTCATCAGCCGCTTGTAAAAGTCGGCCAGCAGATCGGCTTTCCAGGTTGTCCACACACCCGGTCCGACACCGCTGACATCAGCCGCCGTCAGTACGAACAGCATCCGCAGCTTCTCGGCGGAACCAACTTCGTGACTGAATTCCAGAATGACTTGCGGGTCA
>JBLFXD010000767.1:0-3789 GCA_047611045.1 Planctomycetaceae bacterium
ATCGGCGGCCCGAGTATGGTCCGTTCAGCGGCGAAGAATCACGCCTACGTCGGCGTCGTCACCTCGCCGTGCCAGTACGAGCGAGTGTTGGAATCGCTGAAGGGCGACGGCAAACTGAGCGACGGATTCCGCCGCGAGCTGACAGCCGCCGCGTTCGAGATGACCGCTCGCTACGACCGGGCTATCGCCAACTACATGCACAAGCTCGTCGCGAGCGAAGCCGCCGCCAGCGACGACTCCGAGTCGCCAGAAGACCTGACCGACTTCCCGAAAACACTGGCGCTAACCTTCGAAAAGCGATCGCCGCTGCGGTACGGCGAGAACCCTCACCAACGAGCGTCCTTCTACGTCGAGCCGTCGTTTGCCGATTCGTCTCTGGCAGCCGCCGAGCAACTCAACGGCAAGGAACTTTCCTACAACAACCTGTTGGACCTGGACGCGGCCATCGCCATTGTCAAGGACTTCGAAGAGCCGGCCGCAGCCGTGCTCAAGCACAACAACCCTTGCGGATGCGCTATTGCTCCGTCACTCGCCGAAGCTTTTACGAACGCTTACGCGGGTGACCCGGTCAGCGCGTTCGGATCGATCATCAGCTTCAACCGGGAACTCGATCTGGCAACCGCCGAACTACTGTGCGAACCCGGTCGGTTTGTCGAAGCGATCATCTGCCCCGGCTTTGCTGCCGACGCGTTTGAAGCACTGACGACTCGACCGAAATGGAAGAAGAACGTTCGTCTGCTCAAGCTTCCGGGAATGTGTTCCGTGACCGCGACGACTCAGGAATTCCGACGAGTCGCTGGCGGACTGCTCGCCCAGGACCGAGACGACCAGGCCGACCCGCAGGAAAACTGGAAAGTCGTCACCGACCGACAGCCGACCGACGAAGAACTCCGCGATCTGAAATTCGGCTGGCAGGTCTGCCGGCACGTGAAATCCAACGCGATTCTTTACGCAAAGGACGGCATGGCCGTCGGCGTCGGAGCGGGTCAGATGAGCCGACTTGATTCCGCCGAGATCGCCGCTCGCAAATCCGGAGAATGTAGCAAGGGCGGCATCGTCGCCTCGGACGCTTTCTTCCCTTTCCGGGACGGCATCGACGAAGCCGCCAAAGCCGGCATTACCGCCGCGATTCAGCCGGGCGGCTCCGTCAAAGACGAAGAAGTCATCGCCGCCTGCAACGAGCACGGCATGGCGATGATCTTCACCGGCCGCCGCCACTTCAAACATTAAATACGACTATCGCCCTGAGGATTTTCTGTAGGCTGGAACAAGCGCAGCGCAGTTCCGGCAAATCGAAGGGGTTTTGGCCCAAGTTTGCCGGAACTGCGCTGCGCTTGTTCCAGCCTACTTTTCTGATGAATCAAGCGACCTGGCCTCTGCGATTCAAAACCCCGCCGTTTCAAACTCACACAGATTGCCCCGAATGTCCGCTACCCTTCCTGCTCGACCGATTCGGGCTGTTGCTTTTGACCTCGACGGTTTGATCTTCAACACGGAGCACGTGTTTTCGTACGCTGCGGCGCAGCTGTTTGAGGCTCGAAACTGCGAGATGCCGGACGACCTGATCCGTCGGATGATGGGGCGACGGCCGCCCGAAGGTATGCGAATCATGAAAGAGGCTCTCGCATCGGAAGAGTCCGTCGATGATCTGCAGGAAGAATGCAGCACTCGGTTTCTGGGAATGCTCGACGAACACCTGGAGCCAATGCCGGGCGTCTTTGAATTGTTCACGCAGCTCGAAGAACGAGGTTTGCCGAAGGCGGTTGCAACGTCGTCGCCGATCCGGTTTCTCGACAATCTGATGGGACGCTACGACGGTCTGTTCGAACGCTTTGAGTTTGCACTGACCGCCGAAAATGTTGAGCAGGGCAAACCCAATCCAGAGATCTATCTCAAAGCTGCGGCGAGGTTGGGTGTCGAGCCGGGCGAAATGCTCGTTTTTGAAGACAGCGAAGCCGGAACAAATGCGGCTTCGGCGGCGGGAGCGTTCGTGATTTCTGTTCCGCACGAACATAGTCAGTTTCACGACTTTTCAAATGCCTGCCGAATCGCGGACACTCTGCGTGATCCTCTGATCGCAGAAGTCCTGAACGTCGCCAGCTCTGCCTGACAAGCCGGCGACGGAAACGAAACCTTGTCCAGAGTCGCCGCTCGATGTCTGAAACACTCGCCGATTCCTACGCATGCTGCCAGAAGCTTGCGCGCCGGACGGCGAAGAATTTTTACTACTCGTTCACCGGCCTGCCGCCTGACCAGTTTCAGGCCATGTGCGTTCTGTATTCGTACATGCGGTTGTGCGACGACGTCGGTGATGACGAGAGCGTGCCGCTGGACGTTCGCGTCGAACGGCTGATTGCCTGGGAAGCGGCGACTCGATCAGCGCTCGAGAATGGACAGTCGCCCGACCATGATTTTGGTACAGGGCGCGACGAGTTTCGGCTGGTCTTCCCAGCTCTGATCGATATGACGTCGCGTTTCGAAATTCCCGCGCATTGTTTTTTTGACGTCATCAGTGGCGTGCGGATGGATCTGGAGTCGGTCGCTTCCGATCATGCTTCGCCGGACGGCGAGCCTGAGCTGCGTTGCCAGTTTGAGACGTTCGACGAGCTTACCGAGTACTGCTACCGCGTCGCGGGTGTGGTCGGCGTTTGCTGCATCCACATCTGGGGGTTCAACGACGACGCGGCGTTGAAGTCGGCCGCCGATTGCGGTTTGGCGTTTCAGCTGACGAACATCCTGCGCGACCTCGCGGAAGACGCCGACAACGGCCGGGTCTATCTGCCGGCCGAAGACTTGGCGCAATTCGAAATGACGCCTGCCGATATTCGAGGCCGCGTCATGGACGAGCGATTCCACAGGCTGATGACGTTTCAGGTCGAACGGGCCGTGTCGTACTACGCGAAGGCGGACGACCTGTTTCAGTGGCTGGAACCTTCGGGGCAGCCGATTCTGAAAGCCATGCTGAAAATCTACGGCGGGTTGCTCAAAGAGATTTCGAAACGCAACTTCGACGTCTACAGCCGCCGAGTCAGTCTGCCCACGTGGCGAAAGCTGCTGATCGCAGCCGATGCGGCGATCAATCGACGGTTTGGCCGGAGAAGCTGACGATCATTTGTAGGGTATGACAAGCGCAGCGCCGGCGTACCATCAGAGCGGTCGGTGCAAAATGGTATGCCGGCGCTGCGCTTGTCAGACCCTACTTCAATGCTAGCTATAGTCCGCGCGCCTGCCGGTACGAATGGTTCAGAAGTAGAAGCATCTCGGCCCACTGGATTCGTCTTGCGGCTGTAGCCAGCTCGGGATCGAATGAACGTTCTGCGGCCTGGCAGAGATCGATAAACGCTGCTCCATCCCAGCCGCTCGGTTGAGTCAACCGCGTCTTCCAGTGTTCGGCATCTGGCGAGCTGCAATCTTTGAATGCCTGTTCGGCCAGGGACGGGAGTAAGTCAAAGCAGGGATGTTGACCGACTCGGCGGAACCAGTATTTGCCGTTGCCATAGTCCGGTTCGCGACGGTGCATGATGCCGTGCCAGTAGTCGCCGTTCACGTCCTGGCCTTCTCCCTCGACGCTTTGCGAACGGTTGTGGCTTTCGTCGAGATAGTCGTTGATCTGAAACAGGCCGGCAATCAGTGCTTCGACCTCGCACGAGTCTCCGTCGCCGCTGAGATACTTTCGCGGGTTCAACTGGTTGAGAAGATTGTTCATCCAGCTTCGGTTACTTCCGGGGTGCTTCGGGGCGAGGTCCGGCAGACTCACAGACGCGTTGGGGAGTGGTGAATCGTCTGCCG
>JBLFXD010000768.1:0-3778 GCA_047611045.1 Planctomycetaceae bacterium
TGCCGCCGTCGAGATGACAACCGTGCCACATGTACCACGAGTTGCCTTCGCGAATCACGAACGGATAGACGACGCTGTTCGCTCCGGCTCGTGGCTGCAGGACGGGTTCATTTCCGCGAGTCCATTCCAGTCCGTCGCGCGAACGGAATTCGAAAATGTTGGCGTACAGTCCGCCGTTGATCAGCTTGTGGTCCGGCCGGGATCCCATCCACATGCGGTAATCGTTGGCGGCGACCTGCGTCACGCTCGGCGATCGACCACACGGGTACAACGCCTGCGGATCAACTTTCCAGTGGATGCCGTCGGGGCTGGTGGCGTGTCCGAGTCGCTGGTCGTTGCCGATGATCTTGTTCTTAGCATCTCGTGAGACGCCATCGCCCGACACAAACCACATCCGGTACAGCTTTGTCGCCGAGTCGAACTTCACAAACGGAGTCTGAATCGGAGTTCCCCACGGAACGTCGTCGCCGGTCAGCACGGGATTGCCGGGATGTTCGCGCCAATGAATGCCATCGTCCGACTCGGCATAACCCATCACCATGTTGTTGGTCCGCGACGCTTCGGAAGTGCCGAGGTACCACATCCTGAACTTGCCGTCGTGATGGATGACGTGCGGCGAGTAGCAGACCACCTGACACCACTTCTGCTTCGTCGTCCGCGCCGACAGAATCGGTTCGTCCCGCCGTTGCCAGGGCTGAGGCCTCTGGTCCAGCGGTGAAGGATCGGCTGCCGTCAAACGCGACCAGCATGGCAACGTCGCCGCCAACAACGCCGTCAGCAGAATCGATTGGCGAATCTTCATGGATGTCCCTCGTCAGTTGCTCAATTCCAGGTCGGCCTGCAACCGATCAGTAAACTGTGATACGATCTGAGCTTCGCAGAATTTCGAACGTGGCACCAGGTGCCGCCAATTATCGACAAGGAAAGTTTGGAAATGCTGACACTTGCCGGACGACGTGAACGCGGTAAATCGTTTTGTGATGGGCTTTCCCGTCGCAATTTTCTGCAGATTGGTGCCCTGGGTGGAGCCGGACTGACGTTGCCGGGACTGCTTCGAGCCGATGCGGCGTCTGGAAACGGCAATTCGAACAAGTCGGTAATTATGATCTACCTGGTCGGAGGTCCTCCGCACCAAGATTTGTTCGACCTGAAACCGAACGCTCCCAAAGAAGTCGCAGGCCCCTGGCAGCCGATCGCCACAACCGTGCCGGGCATGGAAATCTGTGAAGCGTTGCCCAAGCTGGCCGGCATGGCCGACAAGCTGGTGACGATTCGGTCGATCATCGGCTCGCAGTCCGGCCACGACGCCATTCAGGTTTTCAACGGACACAACCCACGGAAGCCCAAACCGAACGGGGGCTGGCCTCAGTTCGGATCAGCGGTCGCCAAAGTTCAGGGTGCGTCCGGCGCGGCCGCTCCGCCATTCGTCAGTCTTTGCTACCCGACCACCCACGGCCCTTACAACGAACCTGGTCCCGGATTTCTGGGAGCCTCGTATTCTCCGTTCCGCCCGATGGGGCCGACGAAGGACGACATGGTTCTGAACGGCGTAACCGTTGAGCGACTCGGTGATCGCCAGGCATTGCTGAAGAGCGTCGACAACTTCCGACGAGACGTTGACGCCAGTGGCATGATGAAGGGGATCGACACATTCACCGGCCAGGCAATGGGACTTCTAACATCGTCCAAACTCGCCGACGCCCTTGACCTGTCGAAAGAGGATCCGGAAATCGTCGCACGGTACGGAACCGGCGACACAACAAAACACATTGACGGCAACGGTGCGCCACGAGTGCCACAAAGTCTGCTGGTCGCTCGACGGCTGATTGAAGCCGGAGCCCGCGTCGTGACGTTGAACTATTCCAAGTGGGACTGGCACGGCGGCAGCTACAACACCATCTTCAACCGCGAAGCCGAAGACTTCCCCATCTTCGACAACTGCGTCAGCAACCTGGTCAGCGATCTTCACGAGCGAGGTCTCGACAAAGACTGCACGGTCATCGTGTGGGGCGAGTTCGGCCGGACTCCAATCATCAGCAAGCAGGTCGGGCGAGACCATTGGCCACGAGTCAACTGCGCTCTGATGGCCGGCGGCGGAATGAAAACCGGTCAGGTCATCGGCTCGACCGACCGACTTGGCGGCGAAGCGGTTTCCCGACCGGTGACGTATTCCGAGGTGTACTCGACGCTGTACCACAACCTGGGAATCGATCCGAAGCTGACGACCATCGACGACCACAACGGCCGCCCGCAGTATCTGCTCGAAGAAGACGCGCCGCCTCTGCACGAACTTGTCTGAGGTCAGTTCGCTCGTCGGATTTGAATCAACGGTCCGATTCAGTAGCACCCGTCGTCTCGACGCTCCAGCCACTCGGTGCATCCAATAGTGTTCAAGACACACTACTTCTTCTACCGCCGTAACCCATCCTTAATTTCGCCGTCCATAGGATGAAGGTGGTCTGAGTCCATATAAAAGGTAGTTTCCAATTCCGGCGTCCCATCCTTCTTGAGAGGCCATTCGACGCCCGAAGTTACCGTAAAATACACCGTGCAACGGTGACGCAACAGATGAAGACTCGCGGGCCCGATCGTTGGATAATAACGAACGGGTAACTGCTTCTGGTACACAGGCTCTACAACAACGCGGACGCTGGATTTGTTAGTTTCATAGATTGAAGAAAGCGTCCCTGGCTTCAGGCCTCGTTGGTATTCAAGACTTCGAAACACAGCGATTGGTTCTGGTGGACCAATCGACGGGCACGTGCCATCGACGGCAACGGCAGTGAAAAATGACTCGTCAGCCATTCTGAACTTGACCGTGCCATCTGAAGGGCGAGTGACAACGACTGGTTGCTTGGCAACTGCGGCGACCGACTTTTGAGAACCAGCCGTAGCGTTGTGTTCCCATTTCAAATTGGGATCGAGCAATTCGTCGACACGTCGATCGATGATCTCATCCGCAATCCGATCCCGCATCTCGATCGACTGCTGAATTCGGTCGAGCCGTGCAGCGAACTCAGCCAGCTCGGCTCGCTGCAACTCCTGCCGAGCAAGAAACGTCTTACGGACAACGTTACGCAGTTCCGCTTTTCGCTGCGCTTTGTAATCGGCCTTCTGATTCGAAGTGGCATTCGTAGATCGAAGGCTGTCAGCGGTTTCCTTGATCTTCCTGTCAAGGTCGGCGATCTGTGACCTCACCGTCGCCGCAGGAATGAGCGGCACGTCAACGTCGACGGTCAATGTCTGCTTCTGAACGCTCCTGGCCGACTCGCCACTGGTTGTCTTGAACCTGGGAATCCGCCCTTCCACTGCCGGCTTCTTCCCACTCTCGCCGTCGACCAGTTCGACGATGGTCTCAACATCCTTCAGTTGAGACTCGTCGCCTCGGACGATGATCGCGTTGATGTTCTCGTCAGGGGCAATTCCGAATCCTTCGCTGAACAGCTCGGAAAGTGTCTGGGCCATCACCTTCGCATCGGCATGCCGCAGCATGAAGATTCTGGTTTCCGACAACGGCGTTAGTCGTTGGTGTTGAGATGTCAACGAGTTCAAAGGAAGAGCTGCGTCTGGGGTGGCTGTTTCATCGTCTGACAGAACGCTAAGAAGTTCCTGCGCGATCTTCCCTCCTGTCTCCAGCTGTGGATGCAGCTTGCTTGATAGAACTTTAAGGAGCTCTTGCGCAATCTTTCCCCCGGTGTTGAAGTTTGGGTTCGAGAGATCTTTCTGCTTAGTTCGAATCACTAGTTGGTCGACATCTGCCCACAACTCGACGTCGTCG
>JBLFXD010000769.1:0-3778 GCA_047611045.1 Planctomycetaceae bacterium
AGCCGTCGACGCTGACTGGAAACTCTCGCGGCAGTACGGGATCACCGGTGTGCCGACATTCGTCGCCGCTGGCCGAGGAGTCAACGGTACGCAGCCGTACGAAGTCCTGGAGCAGCTTGTGACGACAGCCGGTGCGATTCGTAAATTGAAATAGCAAGTCCAAAGCCGAACTCGACTGTCTAATCGGGACCCTGCAAGTGCTTCCACGCAATCGCTACCAGGTTGTCATCGGATGCACACTGCACGATCGAGACGTCCCGAACGACTTCGGACGATTCGATGGGGGCAACGTAGGCGGCCAGTTCTGCTGGCTCGAACAGTGTGCGGATTCGGGCCGCAAACGCGGGCAGCTCGTCGCGGAAGTTCTCGTCCTTTGCGGCAGCTTCGATGTAGTCGAGAAACTTTTCACCGATGAGATAGTTCAGAGCTTGCTGAGCACCAAACGCGTTGCGGATTCCGGTCGTGGCGTCGCACTGCTCCGTCCACATTCTGTGCAGTTCCATCTGGCAGCGTATCCCGACCTGTAGTCCGACGTGCGAGTTGAGTCGTCTGTGAGTAGGCTGGAACAATCTCCGCGCAGGTCCGGCACGAGAAACAGTACACAAGCTTTGGCTAGCTGATGACCTCGGCGATCGGCGTTGGATCGCTGACGAGGTGAGTCGGACGTCCGAGCGGTGTGTAGTAGACCGTGTCCGGATTCACGCCGAGTTTCGTGTACACCGTCGAAACGAAATTCTCCGGCGAGAGGACTCGTTCGACGGCGGAGTAACCACTCTTGTCCGTCGCCCCGACGACGACTCCGCCGGGTGTGCCGCCGCCGGCCATCAACACGCTCATCGCGTTCGACCAGTGATCGCGCCCGCCGCGTGTGTTTACTTTCGGTGTTCGGCCGAACTCGCCCAACGCGATGACAAGCGTCGTGTCGAGTAACCCTCGCTCTTCGAGATCCGTAATCAGAGCGGCAACGGAGTTGTCCCACGATGGCAACCGTTTCTTGCAGATCGGGAAAATCGTTCGGTGATGATCCCAGCCGCCGTCGTAGACCGTCGTGAACGGGACGCCGGCTTCGACGAGCCGTCTCGCCAGTAGACATCTTTGCCCGAACGAGTCCCGACCGAAGTTGTTTCGAACCTCGTCGGATTCTTCGTGAATGTTGAATGCAGCCTGCGCCGCTGGCGAGGTGATCAGGCTGTAGCCTTGCTCGTAGAACTCGTCGAGCGACAACACGGGATCGGCAGCCGCCTTGTCAGCGATGCGCGGCAGTTTGTCGACGAGCCGCCGCAGGTCGGTGCGGTTCTGAAATCCGTCTTCCGTGAGACCGCGCGGGAGCGCGACGTCACGCACTCGGAATGCGGAAGAGTTCGGATCGTCAGCGACGACGAACGGGGCATACTTCGCTCCGAGGAAATTTGGTCCGCCTGAACGCGACATTCGAGCCAGTGAGAAGTACGAGGGCAGTCCGTCGTTGCGGCCGAGTTCCTTCGCAGCGACCGACCCCATGCTCGGGTGAAAACTCACGAACGCTCCACAGCCGACCGGAATGCGCGGCGGAGCGCCGGTCATCATGTAGTGGTTGCCCGCTCCGTGATTTCCCTGGTTGTGACGGATGGATCGGATCAGCGAGAAGCGGTCGTTGATCGCGGCCAGCTTCCGCATGTGCTCTGAGAATTGGACGCCGGGCAGTTGGGTCGAAATTGGCTCGAACTCTCCGCGAATCTCGGAAGGAGCATTCGGTTTTGGATCGAACATTTCGTAGTGAGTTGGTCCTCCGTCCTGCCAGATCAGGATGCAACTCTTCGCCGCCGGAGCGATGGCTTTGCGAGTCTCCGCAGTCAGCCCCTGCATCCTCAGCACATCGATCAGCGACGCCCCGAACATTCCGCCCAGCCCCAGCTTGAGGCAGTCGCGGCGGGTTGTACCTTCACAATTTGTGGAGACGCTCATCGAAGAACCTTGAAAAGCAGATTGAAGTGTGACTACGGAAAAATCGGTAGATTCCAGTGTCTGGAAGAAGGGTTTTTATCGCAAGGGCACGTTCGGAGGGATTTTGAGCAGAAGGTCACGAACGACACAACGAGAAACAAAATGCAAACCTTCGCGTCCTTTGCGACCTTCTGTTCGATTTCTGGTCCTGCCAGACAGTGCTGCGGTCGTGCCATCTGATCAGATTGTGCATAATGGCGATCGGCAACCAATTCTCAAAGTTACAAAAGTTACAGACGAGAAGGTCCCTCTGATGTCACTCCGACATGGCAAGCAAGCCTTGGATTCGTCGCACCGCCAGCCGCTCCGATTACGGTTCGTCATTGTGTTGGCGATCGCAGTCTGTGGCTCCGCGCACTACGCAGCCGTTCTGGCTGCCGATCAGCCCGTGGCCGCACCTACGCAGCAAAAGAAATTTGATCCGACAGCCCTCGAGTTTTTCGAGAAGGAAGTGCGGCCTCTGCTCGTCAGGCGTTGTTACGAGTGTCACTCGGCGGATGATGTTGATGGCGGGTTGAATCTTGATTCGAAGGCTGGTGTTTCGAAGGGGGGAGACAGCGGGGCGGTCGTGGTCGCAGGGGCTCCTGAAAAGAGCTTGCTCATTGAGGCGGTGCGATATTCAAACCGTGATTTGCAGATGCCGCCGAAAGGGCGGATGTCTGACGCGGAGATTGCGATTCTCGAAAAGTGGGTACGACTGGGCGTTCCGGATTCGCGTACTGAAACTCAGCCGGGCGCGGTTCGGCCAACGGGGATGTCAATTAACGACGGTCGCGAGTTCTGGTCGTTCAAGCCGATTGCGGATCCAGCAGTTCCATCGGTCAATGAACCAGATTGGGTTCAGACACCGCTTGATGCGTTCGTGCTGTCGAAGCTTGAGGAAAACAAGACGCGGCCGGCCGAGCGAGCTGACAAACGGACGCTCATCCGACGAGTCACCTTTGACCTGATCGGCCTGCCGCCCACTCCGGAAGAGATTGCAGCGTTTCTCTCGGACGAGTCGTCAGACGCGTTTGCGAAAGTGGTCGAGCGACTGCTGGAATCTCCGCAGTACGGAGTTCGCTGGGGACGGCACTGGCTGGACGTCGCTCGGTATGCCGATTCGAACGGGCTGGATGAGAATCTGGCTTTCGGCAACGCGTGGCGGTATCGCGACTACGTTGTCGACTCGTTCAACAACGACAAGCCGTTCGACCAGTTTCTCATCGAACAACTTGCGGGAGATCTCGTCCCAGGATCGAATCGGGAGACGAAAACGGCGACGGGATTCCTGTCTCTCGGTGCAAAAGTGCTGGCCGAGCCCGATAAAGAAAAACTCTTCATGGACACGATCGACGAGCAACTCGACTCGGTCGGCAAATCATTCCTGGGCATGACGATCGGCTGCGTGAGGTGTCACGATCACAAGTTCGACCCGCTCAAGCAGACTGATTACTACGCCCTGGCGGCCATTTTCAAAAGTACCAGAACGTTCGGCGAAACACAGACCGGAGTGATCAAACACTGGCACGAATATTCGTTCGCGACTGAAGAGGAACTGGCCGAGCTGAAGAAGATCGACGCAGAACTGGCGAAGAAGAAAAGTGCCGCGTCATCTTATAAGAGTACGGCAACGGTCAAACTGCGAAACGCCGCTCGCGCGAAGGCGGCTCAGTACCTGATGGCGGCGGCGAGCTTTTCTCCGGATACCTCACTGACAGAAGTCTCTGGTATCGCCGAGCCGTTGGGACTGCATCCGCGGATTCTTCACCACAGCCGGTTGCACCTGCAGTACCACGCTGACGATCGTCTCTTT
>JBLFXD010000770.1:0-3761 GCA_047611045.1 Planctomycetaceae bacterium
AAGAAGAATCGTCTCTGAGATGAATCCATGAGCAGGGTAGCCCAGACAATCTCTTTTAGATTGTCTGGGTGCCGCAGGCACAAGAGGTTTCCCAACGACAACATAAATCGCTCGCCTGTGGTCGAGACAATCCTGGCGGGTCCACAGGTTGCTTGCCAACATGTGTGCGAAGCACAAGAGGCAAATTGCAGACAGGGCATCGGGAACAGGGCAAAGGGCTCTTGTCGTTCTCACGCCCCTGTTTGCAAGCAAACACGGCCACCCCGAAAACCGTCCTGTCGTCGGTCCGCAATCTCGAAATCATGCAGACGACCTCAGTTTCGCCAGAGCAGCGGTGGCTCGCACACGTTTGAAGCCAGCAGCCTCACCCTTATCCGAGAACGTGCAACCTATTCGACAACAGTCAACGACGCCAAACGGCCATTCGTCTGCAGCTCCTGCGTGAACTCAATCGTTGCTTCAATCTTGACGTCGGGATGCCCAGCGACGACGACCGTGGGAGGAGCCATGTAGCCAGCTCCTGCGTTCGTGATCTTAACACTGACCACCTCGCCATTCTCGACCGTTGCTGTCGCGGTCGCGGGAGTGTGCTGCCATATCTCGCCGGACTGAGGCTGATACCGGTAGTAGTTCGAAACTTCATCGAGCCGTTCGTTGGTAATCCCGAATTTGCCAAGCGCGTCCAGCAGCACCTTCTTGTTGGCTCGCGCTTCTGCTTCCGACGGACCGCGACCGTTTGCGGGCGTCACGCCGCTGAATGCCTGCCGGAAAACTTCCGTCTCAACACCGAGTGCCGCCGCGATCAGAGCCACCGGGCGGCCTCGATCAACCGAATCAGTTTCAGACCCGCCTCGAAATACGACCGTCCCCGCAGGAGCATCCGCAATCAATTGCTCACTCGCTCCGGAATTGTTGTCGCCATTCCCAGGCGGCGGCGGACCGTTCCCGCAACCGGAAGCCGCAATTACAACCAGCGTTGCAGCCACTACTGAAAAGATTCTCACTCGATACTCCGTGTTCGCCGCAACAATGACCGCAATGCCCACCTTCTATAATTCCCACGTTCTACGAGGACGAATATGCCGACCGTGGACGGAATTCGTGCGGAGCAGCTACTTCACAGCCGCCGCTTTGGCTTTCTCTTCTTCTTTCGCGGAAAGCTCCGGGTTGGGTGTCGCGTCGGCCTCTTCGAGCCCCATGACCCAACGCACGCCGCCGGTCACTGAAGCCAGGAACCGTAGGTCGGTCCAGGTTCCGTTATTGTGGCCGAGATTCGTGTAGAACATCCGCCCCTTGCCGTATTCCTTCACCCAGGCAACCGGAACGTGGTAGGGCTTCGACGGTTTGCACTTCGACATGTCGAGGCTCATCAGAACACGAACCTTCTCCGGCTGCCAGTTCTTGTATTGGTAAATTTCGTCTTTGATCTCAAACGACGCACCACCGAATGCTTTCATGGCAGGATGGTTTGGCTCGTGAACCGCGACCGTCACCGTCGTCCCGGATCCCCAGGGATGTCCGTTGAAGCTGCCGCCGATCATGTCCCAGTAAGGCTTGTAGTCTTTGAACGTGTCCGTTGCTGAGTGAAACCCGACGACTCCGTGCCCCTTTTGAGTCAGCCATTCTTTGAAAAAGTAATCCAGGTCGGCTTCGGCAATCGGCAACTTGCCCGTCGTGTAGAACATGACCATGTCGTACTTCTGCAGATTCTCTTTCGTGAAGTCGGCCGCGCAGTCCTGGGTGCAGTGAACTTCAAACAGGCCGGTCTGCTGTCCGAGCTGCGTCATCGCGATCTCGGCGGGAGCGAGCTCCTTTTCTTGACGATTGACCGAGCCATGCCGGTAACCGGCGCTCTGACTGACAAACAGAACCTTCGCCTTCTTATCCTCGGCAGAAACGTTTGAGCCAATTACGAACAAGCTGGCCACGGCCAGACTTGCGAGACAGAGAATCACTCGGTGCGGCTTCATAAACAGTATCCTTCAGAAGTTGTGGCGAATTCCGATCATCAACCATGCGTCATCGCAGCCTTCAATGATCAGGCAACTTGAGTTTACTCACTGGCGCGTCGGCGATGCAAAGCTGCGGAGAGTTTGGCCGATGACCGATAATCAGGCTTCCCAGCCTTTCCGGAATTCCGTGCGAATTAGAGCGTCGGCCTTCTGGTTGGCGCCGGTCGAGAGCGTCTTCGCATCCCAAGCAAAACCGCTGCCCGCTCGATAGGCCGTGTTGGCCAGCAGGACGGTTTCCGACAAAGGGCCGGAATAATCGAAGTCGCACGTTGCCGGCTCACCGCCTCTGATTGCGTTAAACCATTCGTTGTAAAAACCAGGCGAGTCCGGAATCGATTTCTCAGGCATCTGGTAGCGGGCAAACTTGTCTTCAGGGAGCAGTTGATACTTCCCGAATCCGGTCAGCAGCATTCCTTCCTTGCCGACAGTCCGTAGGGCCGCGTCCCGGACCACCTGACCCCAAAGCAACGGACGTTGCCCGGAAGCTGCGGACGAAGAAAGGTCGGGAGACCTACCACAAACGAAAGTGGATGGTCGAGCCACCCGTATTGAATTGAAAGCGGGGGTCAGATCAAGGAGTGTCGAGGTTTCCGTCAGTTTCTATTACGCAGTCTTGAAAAGATGCAGGGTGAGTGGACGCTGATGTGTCTGACCCTGAACCTGCTCAAGGCGGTCCGCGCCAAAACGGCATGACGCAGACTGAAACCGATCCGCGCCGTCAGAATCCCCGGCCAGATTCAACAGCAACCAAATCTCAGACAGACTCTTACTGCCCCGCTACGAATCGAGCGAGAAGAGCGAATTCTGACACGATCAGCCGTCATCGGGAGAACGCACGTTGATTCTCGCTCCAAAACGAGCCTATACTCGACGGCCTTAATTCATTTTTGATCTTTTTTTCTGAATATTCCGCGACTTTCTTCACCGGAATGGACACCGGACAGTTGCGACCTCTCAAGGAAATCCCATGTCCGGAGCAATCACTCCGAAGGATCGGAACAAGGGCGTTCAGGAATTCTTCGTCGGCGTCGACGTCGGCGGCACGAATATCAAAGCCGGCGTTGTGACCAGCGGCGGGCGACCGCTTTCCAGCATCGTTCTGCCGACTGAAGCGGACAAAGGTCCGCAACACGGCCTGAAGAACATTCAGCACGCCGTCGAAGAAGCGATCGAGCAAAGCCCGATCCGCATGCGGAATATCACCGCGATCGGTCTTGCGACGCCTGGCACGCTGGACATCCCCAACGGGATTCTGATGGAGCCGGCGAACCTTCCGAAGTGGCGACACATCCCGATCCGGCAAATCATCGGTGATCACTTTGACAAGCCAGCGTCGTTGCAGAACGACGCGAACGCCGCCGCCTATGGCGAGTTCTGGGGCGGAGCGGGTCAAGGTGCTCACACTCTGGCATTGTGGACGCTTGGCACCGGAGTCGGCTGCGGTTTAATCGTCGACAGTAAGATTGTCGAAGGCGCTCACTCCCACGGTGGCGAATGTGGTTTCCTTTACATCCAGATTGAAAACGGTCGGCCGTGCGCGACTGGGATGAAAGGGACGCTCGAAGGGTATGCAAGCGCCGCAGGATTGGTGATCCGCGCACAGGAGTCTCTCGACGCTGGAGCTCCTTCGACCTTGTTGAGAGAGCTGGTCGATTCCGGCTCTGAATTGACGCCACTTCTGATCGCCGACTCAGCGACGGCCGGTGATCCGCTGTCTCTGCAATTGATCGACGATTCAGCAAAGTTTAT
>JBLFXD010000771.1:0-3761 GCA_047611045.1 Planctomycetaceae bacterium
TCTCGTCGCAACTCCCGATCCGCGTCCGTGCAAACCGATTCAACCCGACGAACCGTCAGCGGCGTAACCAGTAAAACTGACTCAGGTTACGTTTCCCCGCGAGACCGGCATTCCTGTCATTGCCGTGATGTTTCGTCCAAATTGAATCTGCTTGACCGTGCTTTCAAAGCACTCCTAAGATGACCCGTTAGACTGAAGTCGACGATCTTCTGCCGACGATGCCGAACTGGTACTCCGGCGCGAGTGTTCATTCAGCGATCAAAATCCGATCCTGCCGCTGCACTCTGTCGATCGTACCAACGAGCTGATCTCACTTTTTCACTGATTCCCCGCGAGGCTGGGCGAATGCATATTCTCGGTAAAATTCTGCTGGGTCTGACACTGATTCTTGCTGGAGTCGCCATCTGGTCGACCAGCCAGACACTTCAGGTCCGCAACGAATGGATGAAGTCCATCGAGGGGAAACGGGACGCGTACGAAAAAAGCATCCCCGATGTCGGTAAGACCGAGCGGGAACTCTTCGCAACGCGATCGCAGTTTGACCTGCTGATGCAAATGTGGGCGCCGATGATCGGCCCAAACGTCGCCATTGTCCCGAACGGCAACGACGGTATCGTCCTGAATGGAATTGGCCCCGCGACCGGAATTCGAACGAACCAGATCATCCACGTCTTCGGCGCGGCTCAGGATGGGGGTACCAATTACGTCGGACCATTTAAAGTTACGGTCGTCGATGCTGGACGCAGTGCCGCCGTCGCCGCCTGGCCGCTGCGAGCTTCTGAAACGGCCAACTGGAATCAGACATTCATCTTCGGCGACAAATGCCGCGTTTACGGCTCTGTACCGACGAACGCTCCGGAAACGCTGCTGCGGTATTCGCAAGTGCTGCTGGCCAAGGACGAACTTCTCGCGGCCAAAACAGACCTCCGCGATACCCGAGCACGAGAAGTCGAAATCGCTAACGAGCATCTCAATTACCGGGACATTGAACTTCATGGCGACGCCACTCTCGAAGGCGACCGCGGCGTTCTGCCTGACCACATGATCGACGGGCAGGTCAAAGCGATCGAGATTCTCGATGAAAAACGGAATGTGACCGTTCTCGAAGTCGACGAAATTCGGCACAACCTCAAGCTGATGTACGACGAAGTTCAGAGTCTGCGAGACCGCAACCGACAGCTCGTCGCCTCACTGCCCAGCAACGACGATGCAGCAGCTTCAACAGACTCGGCAGTCGGCGAGTAAGCAGCTCGGGGACGACGTGCCTGCAGAATAGTTTGTGATCGTTGACGGCGTTCAAAGTCAGAACTTCTCGGAATTCACCTTCCCGGGTATGATCGTTCGTACCTGACCGTGCCCGACGTTCCGAAGAGAACCTTACAACGTCGCAAGCTCGACTCATCCCTCTTACGTTGGCGCGGTAAAAACTCGTTCCACAGGATGGTAGATCCGATGGGCATCCATAATCGCGAATATTATCGTGACGACGAGCCGCGCGGTCCGATGCAGCCTTCAAGCGGATTCCGACAGGACGGCTGGGCCGTCAAATGGATCATCGGCGTTTGTGTGGCCACCTACTTCCTGCAGAGTGCGACTGGCGAAGTAGGACGCGGCCAACTGCATGGCGGAGTGACCGAGCTATTTTCGCTTGACCTTGCCGGACTGCGGGATCTGCAAGTGTGGCGAATCTTTACCTACGGAATCTGCCATGCCCATCTGCAACATCTCCTGTTCAACATGATCGGCGTCTGGGTTTTCGGACGGATGCTGGAAAGCGTTTACGGTTCGAAAGAAACCCTCGCATTCTTCGGCATGGCTGTTGGCCTCAGCGGGCTTGCTCAAATTGCCGTCTCGACAGCCTCCAGCGTCCCGATTTCAGTCATCGGAGCGTCGGGAGGAGTTCTGGGCTTCGTCACTCTCGCCGCGATGAACTTTCCGCGAGCACAGATGCACCTGATGTTTATCCCCGTCCCGATCGAACTCAAATGGATCGCTGTCGGGTACGTTGGCCTGGACCTGTTCCAGGTGGCCGGAAGCACCGGCGGGAACGTCGCCAACTTCGCACATCTCGGCGGAGCAGCCATCGGCATCCTCTACTTCCTGTCGGGGATCAGACTTCTGCCAGGCGGCGGAAACCGGATTTCATCACAGTCACAATCCAAATTCTCGATCGGCAGTTTCATTTCAAAACTAATGCCAAAAACAAAACCCAACCCAAAACACGCTCCGGAAGTGAAGTTGTACGAGCCGCCATCCGAACAGCTCGAACGTGACGTCGACCGACTCCTCGACAAGATCAACCGCGAAGGTCAGGACAGCCTGACCAAGGACGAAAAAGAGATCCTGATGAAGGCCAGCGAATCCTATCGCAACCGCGTTTAGGAACGTGTCCGAAGCAACTTTCCGACTTCATTCCAGCACGAAACGTGAGTGAATGTGTGGTTTTAATATCTGCAGTAATTCGCTCGCCTGCGCTTCGAGCTTGCATGGCGACTCTTTTCCTTTGTGCAATTGCCTTAGCTGATGAAGGCAACACAAAGAAGGCTGCCAGCGTCGCGGGCATCGAATTCTTCGAGCAGCAGATCGCCCCGATCCTCAAACGCCGTTGCTACGAATGCCACAGCCATAAATCCGGTAAGGCGAAAGGCGGACTGGTCCTGGATTCCCGTCATGGCTGGAAAAAGGGTGGCGGCGAAGGGCCGGCGATCGTTCCTGGCAAGCCAGGGGAAAGTCTGCTGATCGAGGCCGTTCGGTACGAGGGCTACCAGATGCCTCCGGACAAAAAGCTTCCGACCAGTGAAATCGCTTTGCTGGAAAAATGGGTGGCGATGGGAGCGCCCGACCCTCGCAAATCGAAAGCGCCGAAGGTCGATCCAGAAAAGCTCTGGGCTCTTCAGCGGATCGAGAATCCTGCTGTCCCGACGGTCAAGGATGCGAAGTGGCCGCAGGACGATCTCGATTCCTTCATCCTGGCCAGGCTTGAGAGCGCAGGGCTCAGTCCGGCGAGCGACGCTGACCGTTACACGCTGCTGCGTCGGGTCACGTTTGACCTCACAGGCTTGCCACCGACGCCGGAGGAAATTGCGGCGTTCATCAATGACAAGTCCGAGCGAGCGTATGAAACAGTCGTCGATCGGCTGCTCAATTCGACCGGGTTTGGAGACCACTGGGCGCGGCACTGGTTCGATCTGTCGTGTTACGCAGACCTCGCCGACATTCAGGGAAATGTCCTGATCCGTGATGCGTGGCGTTACCGCGACTACGTCATTGGGGCGTTCAACTCGGACAAGCCGCTGGATCAGTTTATTCACGAGCAGATCGCCGGTGACCTGTTGCCTTACGAAAACGTCGAGCAGCAGCGCGAACAGATCATCGCCACCGGATACCTGGCGATCGGACCGTGGACGCTTCAGAACTACATCAAAGGGCAGCTGACGGCGGATGTCGTTGATCATCAGATCGATCGAATCGGCCGCACATTTCTGGCTCAAACGATCTCATGCGCGCGGTGCCACGATCACAAGTTCGATCCCATCCCCACGGCGGACTACTACGCACTGGCGGGGATTTTTCACAGCACACTCACCACCAGCTACGACGGTCCCGGTGTCTGGAGCCAGATCACTCACGTGACTCTTCCGGAGCTGCCGGGAGCCGCTGCAGAGTTCGAGCGACTTTCCCAGGAGATCAGCCAGCAACAGCAGAGACTCCGAGTAGAACTCGCCGAGCTGCAGCGTCACGACGAGAAACGCAGGTTCGCA
>JBLFXD010000772.1:0-3759 GCA_047611045.1 Planctomycetaceae bacterium
GCCATCGCTTCGTCATGCTCGGCAGCGTTCCAGGCATCCTCGTTAAGTAGCTGAGGTTTCACGGCGAGCGGAATCAGGCTGTTGGCAGCGAAGTAGTGATCAACGAGGCTGTCGAACTGGCACCGCCCGTAGGTTACTTCGAGCGATTTCAGAAAGGCTCGTTTACTCGACGGCGGCCCTGGCCATTGTCCGGCCTCGCACAATTTGGCGAGGCGGAAATCTTCGACGGACCAGTGAGGCAATGCGTAGCCGCAAAGCAGTTCGTCAGCGCCCTCGCCGCCCAGCACGACACCGACGTCCTGCTTCATCCGCCGAGCGAGCTGGTGAATGATTACGTCGCTGGGAGTGGTCAAAGGCAACGCCGTTTCGTCGACCAACTGACTCCAACTGTCGAGATAGGCCTCGGACGAAACTCGCACCTCGTCGAATTCAAAACCCGTGTGTCGAGCACTGTTGGCGGCCGCCGAGAAATCGTTGTCCGGTTCTGCATCGCTGGATGCGATTTCACCGCCGCCACAACTTCCCAACAGATGACTGTCGTGCGACTGCGAAACCTGAGACGCCAGCACGCTGGAATCGACGCCGCCGCTGAGAAACATTCCAACGGGAACGTCACTGACCAGTCGGCTTTGCGTGGCGTCAACGAGTAACGACTCCAATTCGTTAGCCGCTTCGTCAAAAGTGATGTCGCTTTTTGTCTGCGTGGGAAAATTCCAGTAACGGGAGATCTGTAACTGGCCGGTGTGCACATTCCAGTCGAGATATTCGGCAGGTCGAAGCTGACGGACTCCGCGAAACATCGTCTCGCGACCCATCGTCGTGCGGAACGTCGTCAAATAGTGACTGATGGTCGACCAGTTCGGCTGCTTCACGATATGCGGATGGTCCAGCACTGCCGCGACGGTACTCGCAAAAACAAGTTCGCCCGCCGCTTCCGCAAAGAACAGTGGCTTCACACCGAAGCGATCGCGTACGAGGAACAAACGGTTCTCGGCAAAGTCGTAAACTCCGAAAGCAAACATGCCTCGCAGTTTCGACAGGCAGTCGGTCCCCCATGCCTGCCACGCAGCCAGAAGAGTTTCGGCATCGCAACGCGTCTGAAACTTAACCCCGAGCTGCTGCAATTTCGCACGCAGTTCGCTGTCGTTGTACAACTCGCCGTTGTAGACGAGTGCGGTCTGCCCGTCCTCAGAAATGATGGGTTGCGATCCTGCGGAAAGATCGCGGATCGCCAGTCGTCGATGAGCGAGCGCGACGTTGCCGCGCATGAGTAGTCCGGCATCGTCCGGCCCGCGAGCGGTCATTCGGTCACGCATCGACACAACTCGCTCTCGACCGACGGAAACCGATCGGCCACGAGGTGCAATGATGCCAAGAATTCCGCACATCCGAACTCGTTCTCCGACAACGATACAACTTGCGTGTGCCACTGGCTCTGCCAGTGCAGGAAGCGTTGCAGCAGGCAACCCACGACAGGCACTGGCAGAGCCAGTGGCACACGCTTCGAGATTGTGGGAGTACTGACCGCTGCCCTCGACATTGCTATCGGCGGTTCAGACTGCAGCTGCGCGACCGGTCGCGGCGTCAACTATCGATGCGGCAGACGCCTCCCTGACACAACAGATGCAGAGATCATGTCGGTTTTGCGGCCTGATATTTCCGAGGATCGATACCAGTACAACCTTGCCCTGGCCAGGCCGGCGTTCGTGTGCGGGCGCATCGCCGATTCATTACGATCCCGCCCGTCAGAAACGTCGGCAGCAACAAACAAGCGTCGCAGGACCTCTGCATCAGCGAAAACAAATTTGACTGAGGCTGCGACGCCAGCAATCGGAGATCTACCACATGATGAAACTTGGATTTGTCAGCGCCATTCTCCCGGAGCTTGATCTGAAAAGCGTGCTGCAATGCGCCGCCGAAACCGGTTACACCTGCGTCGAAGTCATGTGTTGGCCGGTGAGCAAAGCTGAGCGGCGTTACGCCGGCATCACGCATATTGACGTGACCGATTTCGGTCAGAGCCAGGCGGACGAAGTCAGCGGCATCGCTGCCGAAGCCGGCGTCGAGATCAGCGGCCTGGGCTACTACCCGAATCCGCTCACCCCGGACCGCGAAGAATCCGAAGCAAGCATCGCCCAGATCAAGAGGGTGATTCAGGCGTCGGCGCTGCTCGGCATCAACCAGATGAATACGTTCATCGGTCGAGACTGGACGAAATCCGTCGACGACAACTGGCCGAGATTCCTGGAAGTCTGGAAGCCGCTGATTCAGTTTGCCGAAGACAACGGAGTCCGAGTCGGCATCGAAAACTGCCCGATGAGTTTTACCGCTGACGAGTGGCCCGGCGGCAAGAACCTGGCAACGACACCCGCAATCTGGACTCGAATGTTCAACGACATTTCGAGCAACAGCTTCGGCCTGAACTACGACCCGTCGCACATGGTCTGGCAGTTCATGGACTATCTGCAGCCGATGAAAAGTTTCTCGGACAAGCTTTTCCACGTTCATGCAAAGGACGTCCGGATGGACAAGGATCGACTCGACCAGGTCGGCATCATGGCTCACCCCGTCGAGTACCACGTTCCGAAGCTTCCCGGCATGGGTGAGGTCGACTGGGGCCGCTTCTGCTCGGTGCTGACCGATGTCGGCTACACCGGACCAGTGTGTGTCGAAGTCGAAGACCGAGCCTACGAAGGCACGCTCGATTCGCGAAAAGCGGCGCTCCGACAAAGCCACACCTACCTGCGAAACTTCATCAGCAATTGACAGTCTCCGTAGGGCATGTCGAGCGCAGCGCTGGCGTGCCTTCTGGATGCCGATGAAAAGATGGTACGCCGGCGCTCCGCTTGACATACCCTACTCATTGCGGAGTTGACTGAGCACATTCATCGCTGGAGATAAGGATTTATGAGCACGCTGGTTGCTGGAGCAGACCTCGGCGGTACGACGGTTTCAATTGCGTTGGCGGAATGCGACGGAACAATCGTCGCCGAAGCGAAGATACCGACCAATTCGCATGAAGGACCGGAAGCGGTCCTTTCAAGAATCTCAGACCAGGTACTCGCCCTCGCCGACGAAGCCGGCAGTCGCCCCGCCGCGTTCGGTCTCGGAGTCCCGGGGCTCGTCGATCTGAAAGCCGGCACGACGAAGTTCTTGCCAAACATGCCGACACAGTGGCGCGATGTTGAAGTCGCGAAACTCGTCACGGCGAAACTTGGCTGCCCTGTGAAACTTCTTAACGATGCCCGGGCGGCGACGTTGGGCGAGCTTCGGTACGGGCTCGGTAAAGACATTAACTCAATGGCCATGCTGACTCTGGGGACGGGAGTCGGCGGCGGAATCGCGGTCGACGGGAAACTCGTACTCGGCCCGCTCGGCGCGGCGGGAGAACTTGGGCATCAGCGAATCATGCCCGACGGACCGCTTTGTGGATGCGGCCAGCGAGGTTGCCTGGAAACACTGGTCAGCGGCCCGGCCTTCACCGGAGAAGCCGTCCGCTTGTTGAAGGCGGGGCTCGCGCCGGGACTTCACAAACTGGTCGACGGAGATATCGGAAAAGTCAGCCCGCGCGAAATGGCTCAGGCAGCTCGTGAAGGCGACGAAGTTCTGGCACAGTCAATCCGACGCCGCGCTGGCTACCTGGGAATCGGCGTTGCCAACGTAGTCACTATTCTTCATCCGGACCTGGTCGTTCTGACCGGCGGCGTGGCGGAGATGGGTGACATCCTGATCGACCCGGTTCGCACCGCCGCTCGCAAG
>JBLFXD010000773.1:0-3746 GCA_047611045.1 Planctomycetaceae bacterium
AGAGCTGACAGCCAGGAAAGTTCCGTACGAAGTCGGTGTCGCCAGATTCCGCGAAATTGCCAAAGGTCAAATCGTCGGCGACCGAATGGGACTATTGAAGCTGCTCTTTCACCGCGAAACGAGAAAGGTTCTCGGCGTGCACGTGATCGGCGATTCAGCGACCGAGATCGTCCACATCGGACAAGCCGTCATGCAGTTCGGCGGAACGATCGACTACTTCCGCGACACGGTCTTCAACTATCCGACGATGGCTGAGTGCTACAAAGTGGCCGCGTTCGACGGGCTCAATAAAATCAGTCTCGACCTGAAACTTGAGCAGGAGATCTCACAACTGGAAACAGAGATTCTTGAGCAGGTCGATGAGTTGGTCACCGAAGTGAGTTCAGCGACTGAGACGGCGCATGACGAAGAGGCGGTCGCAAACGGCGACGTCAAGTGACGCCTTCTTCAACAACTTCCTGTTCGACCGGTTCAGCATCGCCAAGCGGCATGTCGATGTCACGCTTCTGAATGTACTGCTCAGGTTTTCCTCGGTAGAGGCGAACGTGCAGCGTGTCGTACTGGCCTTTATTGAGATGCTCGTTGACGAGTTCTTTGACTCGATCAGCGGCCGCCAGCGGTGTTTCGTCGTCGGATTCGAGGTCGAATTCGACTCGCATGATGATCCAGATTTCGGCGGGCGTTCCTTTGTGAATCCTTCGCTGGCCGCCGTCGACGCGCGGGCTTGATCGGGGAAACTCGGCGGAAATCGCACGCTGCAACGGCACGAACGGCGCCGAGTGGTAGTACCAATAGACCCACAACGCGCCCGTGGCGATCGCTCCGAATGCGACCATCAGAGCGACCACTGCCGGCCCGGGGATGGCACCGGATCGTTTACTTGTGAGATGGCGAGGCGGGTGCGGGCTCATGGTGGGGTATTTCACGCGGTAGATATTTCTCAAATTGAACGAAGTCTGCCGACAAGCAATCAGGCGGCAACGTCTTCGACGTCACTTGGTTGAATGGTCTTGCCGGTAATTGTGTAGACGTACTTCAGGATTTCAATGAAGACGTCATACAGATCCGCCGGAATACTCTGACCGACTTTCAATGTTCGGTAAACCTGCCGAGCCAGTTCGGGGCGTTCGATTATAGGAATGTCGTTCTCGGCGGCGATTTCTCTCATGCGAAATGCCGTCTCGTCCGCGCCTTTGGCAATGACCGTCGGAACCGAGACGTTCGGCGGATCGTACTGGAAGGCGACGGCGTAATGCGTCGGGTTGGTGAGAACGAACGCGGAAGCGGCGACCTTGCTGATGTCGCGAGCCTCGATCAACTTCTGATGAGCGTCTCGACGACGACGGCGAATGAGTGGATCGCCGTCCATTTCCTTCATCTCACGCCGGACTTCTTCCTTGGTCATCATGATCTCCTGAGTGTGCTTCCAACGCTGAAACGCGTAATCGGCAACACCCAGAATGATCAGAATTGTGGACAGGACGATGGACAGTTTGAGGATCGCGTACCCGACCGCCAGAGCTGCCGTCCACGGTGACGCCATTGTCAGATTCAGGAAGCCGGGAAGCTCGATCCAGATCAACCAGCCAGCCGCCAGAGTCAGCAGAGCGAGTTTGCACAGACTGATTGCCAGGGTCACGACGCCGCGAACGGAAAAGATCCGCTTCAGCCCAGTCACTGGATTAAGAGCGTTGACGTTGAGGTTCAGCTTTTCCGTGGCGACCAGAAAACCAACCTGCACCAGGTTGACCGCGATGGCCGCAAGCAACAATCCAAACATCCATGGGAGCACGCTACTGGCCGCCCAGCTGCCGACTTCTTTGAACTCAGCATAGATTTCGCCAAGGTCGCCTCGGTGATTGCCGGCCGTTCGGAGATGCACCGAGATCATATTTCCGAGTGACTTCACCAGGTCGGCACCCAGGAAGAACAACACGGCAGCAGTCGACAGCAGGTGCCCGGCGATATTGAGTTCCGTGCTGCGCGCAACGTTCCCCTTGCGGCGTTCTTCCTGACGCCGATGCTCGCTTGGTTCTTCTGACTTGTCTCCAGTGTCGTCAGTTGCCATTGGTTATTTGGTCTTCACCCAGGTCTACAGGTAGGACGTGATTGCAAGTTGGATGTCGTTGATGACGGTCGGCACCGAATCGACAACGTACCGACCGGTGCCGCTGAGGACCAAAGTCAGCACGCACATTCCGGCCAGCGATCGAACGGGGAAGCCGACCACCAGCTGATTGATCTGCGGCACACTGTGGCCGAGAAAGCCCATCGAGATTGTGACCAGACCCATTGTCGCCATGACTGGAGCCGCCACCTGGACGGCCAGCAGCAGCGACTTCTGGACCAATTCGGTAAACAGAACGTGTGGCTCAGAAAAGAAGAATGCGTCGCCGACCGGCATGGCTTCGAAAGTTTCAAACAAAGCTGACAGCATCATGAGGTGGCCGTTGAGCGGCGCCATCACCAGCAGGCAGACTCCGCCGAGCAGAAAGAAACTCTGGCTCGTAATCGAAGCTCCTCCCTGCAGATCAGGATTTACGACCGACCCGAATTCGAGGCCGAGCTGTTGATCGATCAATTGACCAGCCAACTGAAGGCCGGACAGAAATACCGTCACGCCAAGGCCCAGCAGGAATCCCAGCGAGAACTCCGCCACGATGTCTCGGAGGAGTTCAGTCAACGTTGCCGGGGCGACGAAAAGACTCGCAAACGCTGGCACCGCAACGGCACTGCGTCTGGGGGCCGCGAGGCCGTCGGCTTCATTCGGTGACGCATTCTGCAGACCGACCAGATGTCGAAATCGCCCCTGCAGAAACTCCGGCACTTCTGCTTCTGAAAGAAAGCCGTCGTGATTGCTGTCGTACTGGGCGACGCTTTTGCCCGCTCCCTGTTGAATGACTGGAGTGATCACGAATCCGAGCGTCAGGACCAGCAGCACTCGGATGTTGATCGGGATTGCGGTCTGACTGAAGATCGGACCGGCAGCAAACAGACCGCTCAGGCGGATCGCAATCAGGATGAACATGTAGAAATGCTGCACGGCGGCGTCGAGGAGTTGACGCGTCCAGAATTCGGTCACTTCACCAAAGAATGCGTCCATTACGTTGCTGACTGCAGGCCGTTAGTGAATGTTGCCGGGGATGCCGGCGAACAGCCGGGTTGAGTACTCGACCAGTTGCCCGAGGCTCCAGGGCATCACGTACAACATGGTCAGCAGCATGACGACGATCTTGGGAATAATGCTGACAGTCTGGTCCTGAATCTGCGTAACCGCCTGTGCGATGCTGATCGCCAGCCCGATAAAAACGGCGACCGACAAAATCGGAGCGGCGATAATCAGAGCCGTCATGATGGCTGATCGGCAAAGTTCTGTGACATCGATAATGGTCATGTGAAACTCGGCGTTTTTCTTCTACTGCTGACTTCTGGCGTTCCCGTTTCGGGAAACTGTTTCATGTGTCTCCGGCCCAACGGGCCAGCTCTATGACAGCCCAAGGCATCGCCTTGGGTATTTAGTCAGGTTCAAACCCCAAAGCCCCAATCAGGGCGGCCCTACTTAGGAACGGCCTGTTAGTAACTGTCGATAGGGGTAGGAAGAACCGATTGGTTTCGGTTCTCCCTCCCTCCGAACCGTACGTGCGGTTTTCCCGCATACGGCTCTCCGGTCAGTCGGGTCCCTCGCGGGATTGAGCGAAACGGAAATGGGCCTCTCTCAGACTGTAAAGACCTTTCTCCGCAAAGAA
>JBLFXD010000774.1:0-3746 GCA_047611045.1 Planctomycetaceae bacterium
GATGTGGAGCGATCGGCTCGGCTGCAAAATCGTCACGAAGCCGGCCGGGACTGATCCGGCCAGCGTTGCTTACACGGGGTGTGATGTTGGTGTCGAAGAAGGCGTCGACGTCATCATTATTGATACGGCAGGGCGGCTGCAGACTCATCAGAATCTGATGGACGAGCTTCACAAGATTTACCGTGTGATTTCAAAACGGATCCCGGGAGCACCTCACGAAGCGCTGCTGGTTCTGGATGCGACGACCGGGCAGAACGGTCTCAGTCAGGCGAAGCACTTTTCGGACACCGTCGAATGCTCCGGGCTGATACTGGCCAAGCTGGATGGCTCAGCCAAAGGCGGCGTGGCGATCGCGATTCGTCAGACGATGGGGATCCCCGTGAAGTATGTCGGCCTCGGAGAACAGATCGACGATCTGGAGGTTTTCGATCCGGACAACTTCGTCGACGCACTGATTGATAAAGAAGCTTGAAACTCGCATCCTTTCCGATTGGCGCCGCACGAATTCCGCGTCGCGTCCGAATGCGAAACGAAGAAGGAATTCATCAGGAGAAATCATCATGCACTCAACGAATCGACCTCTAATGCGTCTGTCTGTTGTCACGATGCTTGCGGTATTTGTGTCCTGCAGCGGAACGTTGACGGCCGCTCTTTTCTGGCAGGAATACAAGAGCGGTATCTACTGGCAGGAGCCGACCGTTATTGATCCCGGAGGTCCGGATCAGCCGCCGTCGGATGCAATTGTTCTGTTTGACGGAACAAACCTCGAAGCGTGGAACGGCGGCGAGAAGTGGATCATCGAAGACGGTGCAGCAACGACGGCCGGCGGTAGCATCAACACGAAGCAAAAGTTCGGCGACTGTCAGTTGCACCTCGAGTTCGCGACGCCGTCCGAAGTGAAGGGAAGCGGGCAGGGGCGAGGCAACAGCGGCGTCTACCTGATGGGCCGCTATGAGGTGCAGGTTCTCGACTCGTACATCAACACGACGTACTACGATGGCCAGTGCGCAGCGATCTACAAACAGACTCCGCCGATCGTTAACGCCTGTCGGAAACCGGGCGAGTGGCAGACGTACGACATTCTCTTCACGGCTCCCCGATTCAACGCCGACGGTTCTGTGAAGTCGCCCGGCTACGTGACGGTCCTGCAGAATGGCGTCGTCGTGCAGAACCATTTTGAATTGCAGGGCGGGACGTCTTACGTCGCTCCGGCGAAGTATGAGAAGCACGGTGAGAAGGACTCACTCTCGCTGCAGTTTCACGGGAACAAGACACGATTCCGAAACATCTGGATTCGCGAGAACGTTCACGCTCCGAAGGGCGAGCAACTCGGCGGTCGCCCGGATCAGCCGGCGAAACCGGAAGCGGCGTGACGAATCTGGTAACCACGAAAGATACGGAAAACACGAAAGGCAGGAGCATCTTTCCGTGTAATTCTGTGTCTTCCGTGGTGTGAAGCTTCCGACAGAAGACCAAAGCATGAACTTCGTCAGGCGGAGCCTGACCTACGGAAAAGTGACGTATTCTCGTGGTCGGCGTCGCCCTGAATGGCCAGCGTTGATCCGCTGGTCGATCACTGATAAAGTTGTTTGTTCGCGCACCGGTCGTCTGGCTGGTGTCTTTTCGATTCACCACGCAAATTCACAGGTGCGTCGCACCGAGATTTTCAGATTACTGAGGAGTCTGCCGTAATGGGGACAAAGAGAACTGGTAAAGGTCGTCGTAAGATCGGAAGCACGAAACGCCGGAATCGAGCTAAGATCCGACACCGTAAGAAATAATGGCGATTCACGAACGCTTCAAGCGACGATTTAGCGGTTGGATTCAGTGGAGTTCGCTGATCGACCTCGTTTGGGCTGGCCAACGAGTTCTGGCCTCGTGAAATTCGACATTTGAAATACAAATGCCCCAATGGGACGTTCGACCAGAATTGGTTCACGTCCCATTGGGGCTGTTGTTTGCGCGGATCTGGAGGCCGAATCGACGATTGACCGCTCGAACGCGCTCTGAAGAATTGACGAGTGTGTGATCGTCGAACGGATTAGACGGGCCATTCGTGGCTGCATGTTTCGCAGCGGAAGCCAACAAGCGTCGCCGATCCCGGTACCAAACGACCTGAGCCGTCCATGCGACCGTCGTTCAGCATGAGCGGAAGAACGCCTGCTCGGCTGCAGTCCGGACATGTCTGGTGTGCATTTAGCCGTTGAGCTCTGAGCGCCAACGGCTGGGAGGCTGGCTGTCTAAGTTTCTCGACCCACTCGGCGAACGAGTAGATTTCAGCTTCGTCCGAAACGTTGCGGGATTCTGCCACTTCAGTCGGCAGTGCTTCGGCAACGGCGGATTCATTTTCCGGCCAGTACACCTTGAGGTCGCTCATCCTTGAGCCTTCTTTCCTGTTGTGGCTAACTGCTTTTCGTTTGTTCCAGCATTGTTGGGCCTCGCGACAGTCACTTCCGTGTGACCAGGGCATCGACGTTCGTCGCGAAGGGCGGGAACGGTACGAGACAGCCATGAATTCATCAAGACTTGCGGTGCAACTTCCCGCTTAAATGATTTCGTCGCGATCGGCCTGATGACTTGCAGATTGTTGCCGCCTACCCTTGAATTGGCCGTTCTTCGGAGCCAAAACTTCGCGTGACTCTTCGACTTGACGTACTGAACCCACCAAATCGAGAAAGCCTACCGATGCCCAGAACAGCCATCCTTACCCTGCTGGCGATCGTCGCCACCTCCGTTCAGTCGTTCGCTGAAGACGGTTTCAAACGCCTTGACGACGGAAAGTCTTTCAAAGGCTGGAAGAAAGCCGCTGAAAACGAAGACAGTTGGACTGTTGAAGACGGAGCGTTCAAAGCCAAGGGAAACCGTGCCCATCTCTTTTACGCAGGCGACGACAAACCGTTCGTGAACTTCGAACTCAAAGTCGACGTGATGACCAGGAAGAATTCGAACGGCGGAATCTATTTCCACACGAAGTATCAGAAGGAAGGCTGGCCGAAGTACGGTTTCGAAGTCCAGGTCAACAATACTTACGAGAGAGATCCTCGCAAAACCGGCAGCCTCTACGCGGTCAAAGATGTGAACCCGGCTCCGGCGAAAGACGACGTCTGGTTTACTGAGCACGTCATCGTGAAGGGCAATCAGGTCACGATCAAAGTCGATGGAAAAACGGTCGTCGAGTACACCGAACCTGAAGGCACCAAAGCTGGCAAGGATTTCACGCGAAAGCTCGACAAAGGAACTTTTGCTCTGCAGGCGCACGATCCGGGAAGTATCGTTTTCTTTAAGAACATTCGTGTGAAACGACTCGACTGATTCGTTGCTGAGCGAGCATCGACATTTGCCCGGCAGCCAATCGTAAATGACTGTCGGGGTTTCTTCTTCACCACGATCCGCAAGTTTCTACTGTCAAGCAGTCAATTGCGGACGGTGACGGATGAATTCTGAACATCCTTGATGCTCGCTATTGACAGTCTTGGCGGAACTCTGGTATCGATTGATGTTCCTTTACGGGCGATCCGGTACAAATCACGAAGATTTCCGGATGTCCTGAATTCAGAGTCCTCCGCGGGTAACCACCTCGTGAAGCGAACAGAACCCTATCAACTATTGATTGCCGACGACGACGCGGGCTTTCGAGAAGTCTTGCGAGCGATCTTCGAGCCGTTGTTTTTACTCTTCGAAGCCGGTTCGGGCGAAGAGGCTGTCGAGATTGTCGAAGGCGAGCACGTCGATCTGATTTTGATCGA
>JBLFXD010000775.1:0-3739 GCA_047611045.1 Planctomycetaceae bacterium
ACCGGACGAAGCGGCCAATCAAGGTGTTCACAAAACGCGTCCCAGTCGGATTGTCCGGCGGGTTTGAGTTTTCGCAGCCACTCCATGCCAAAGGCGACGTGCTCGATTTCGTCGCGATGGATGACTCTCATGAGTGCCGCGCTGCGGTCGTCGCCGACGGCTTCGAAGAATGATGCAAATTCCAGCGTGTGATCGAGGTTGCAACCTTCAAAAACCAGCGGCAAAGTCGCGATGTAATCAAGGACTGATTTGAATTCGAGCGACTTCTTCCAGATGTAAGAGTTGACCGGCAGCGATCCGAAGTCAACGCCCAGCATGGCGGAACGTTCTGCGTGCATGCGAGTGTGCCGTTGCTCATCCTGCATAATTTCGCAAAGTCCGATGCGGAATTCGGTCGGCGCGTCGGGGAAGAGCAGGGCGACGCGGGCCATTACTTCCAGAGCCTGCAGTTCGTGATTCGCGAAAATGTGATGAGCGGTCGCACGGCGAACGACATCCTTGAACGCGCCCGGCTTGGGCATTGAAGCGGCCATTCGCCGCAGAGCGAACTTCAGATCGTCGGAACGTGCAGGCTCGCGAACATCCACCGAATCGCCAGGGGATGCGTCCGTAAAATCGCCGGACGCGGGCTTGAGCTTTTCGTCAAGCGATTCTGAGAACAAAACCTGCTCGGCGAACGCGCGAACTTCCATGCGGTAGTCTCTGCTTGAATTTCGCTGTCGGGCAGACGTTGTCGGTACTCAAAAACGGAGCAAGACGCTACTTCATGGGCGAATAGTCGGTGGCGGTCAGAAACTGCTTGTCGACCTTCTTGACGATCTTGCCATCCTCGACGGATCCCTTGTAAGCGGCCTTCCATTCGGGATCGTTGCGGAATCCGTCCCACGAAGCGTCTGCGGCCTTCAACGACTTGTGAGAGATGATGTAGACGAGCGTGTCTTTTTTCTCGGCGGGGACCCAGTAGGCGATGTTCTTCATGCCGTGCTTTTCGAAGATCTTCATCGTGTGATCACGAAACCGCTTGTGGAGCGCGGGCAGCCGGCCTTCGTGAGTTGTGTAGGTCCGAAGTTCGTAGACAACCGGGCTTTTCTTTTCGTCACTGACGGCTGGTCGTTGCAAAGCGACTCCGAGTGCCACAATTGCAAAGGCAACGGCTGATGCTGTAATGATTCGCTCGCGATTCATGTCTGAACTCCCTGCATGCCATGTGTATTAAATGCGTTGAATTTGTCCCGTCGCGAATTCAGGAATCCTGAAACCGTTTCGAGGTACGTGTCTGTTGAGACGCTTTGAGGGATGAGATGGTACGAAACATTGCTGCCGATCGTCCAATCGAACCGCCAGGCTGCTTCGTCTGCTGCCTGGTCGGGCTCGTTGAGGTTGTGGCCATGCTGACGATTATCGTTGGCAGTATGGCTGATTTTCAGGCTGATCGGAGCAATGCGGCCCTCTGCAGTGCAGTCGCAGATTTGTCGATCGCCGATTCAGCGGCTTCAACCGAATCGGGGGCGATCGAGGAGCCGAACGACGTAGCGTCGACGTTGACCGACCTTGAAAAGTCGATGCTTGGGACGTGGGAAGACGACTACAAGGGGCATCGGACGCTCACTTTGAATGCGGACGGAACCGGCAGGATGGTCGTCGAGCTGGACGGTTTTGCCGCAACGCTATTTGCCAGGAAACTGACGTTTCAGGAAGAGTGGACCGTCGCCGATGGGAAGGTCACGATGAAGGCCACGGGCGGAGAACCCGCCGGCAAAGTGAGTCTCGTGCTGAGCCTTCATGGGGACTCGTCGACGCAAAGGATTGTCGACGTAACTCCAGACCGGATGATCCTCGTCGAAGAACCGTCCGAGACTCGTTTCGAATGGCGACGGGTTTCTGCTGCCGAACCACCACCGCGTTGATCGGCGACCAGCCGTTTCCGAACAGCCGCAACTGACTGCCGAAAAACATGCCGCTCCCGAAGAACGAAGAACTTGCCCGTCAGCTCTTGAAAGTGCTGATCGATGCGGACGTCGAATTCTTCGTCTGTGGTGGAGTCGCGGCGAAGGCTCACGGCCTCCGCAAGAAGATCAACGATCTGGACATCGTCTACCGCCGCTCGCGCGAGAACTTCCGAAAGATCGTCGACGCCCTCAGACCGCTGAATCCTTACCCGCGAGGTTTGGAGCCGGGGCAGGAAGTTTCCTGGAATACGTCGGTCCTCCGCGACAGCTACAGTCTGATCACGGTGACGGATCTGGGGGATCTGGATCTCATCGCGGAACTGTCAGGCGGCGGCACTTACCAGGCACTCCGTAGACAGACGACGCGTCTCGTGGCGATCGGCCTCGAATGCGACGTCCTGAACATCCCGCCGCTGGCCGATCACCTGATCGAATCCGGTCGCCCCAAGGACGTCCGCCTCGCCGAACGGCTGAGAGGATTGCATCGTCGCGTTTCTGTCACTCGTTGAGCGATTCGCTCAGCAGCCGTCCCAGCCGGTGACGCTGGCTTCTTCTTGAATGAGCGGTGTGAGGTCGATGTTGGCTCCGAGGCGGTACAGCATCATCCACCAGCCGACGTGCCAGCGAACCTGTATCAGATTTGTGCGGTGAGACCGAGTGCACCGCTTCTTCTCAGCTTCTGTCACTGAATCGCATGGAGCTATCCCCTGAACTGAACTGAACTGCGCTGGTTGTGGGCAAATGAATACAAGGGGCCAGCGTGGACTGTGGCGGCGACGTCAAGACGCGTCTCTCGAACTGGATTTTCATGATGATCGACACTGCCGGTGGTGCGACCGGAAATTCGCCGACATCGAGGACGCAATGACTCAAGATTTCGAGGTGTCCCAAGTCGCGTAGGCTTACTCAGCGTTTCTTATCCGACGGTTACTGCTTGTGGTCCAAGGGGTTTCTTTCAATTGATCGTCAATGTGGCGAATGAATTGTTTCGTTCGTTGCAACAATGCGTTCAAGTCTGCGACAGTGAGGCCGATTCTCTCGCCCTTCTTTGTGCGGCCGTTGCGGTGGACGATGTGATGGCGAGTTTCGATTGCTGATTGCAATGCGGCCAACCTCGCCAGGTCAGGAAAATCGACGTGAAGAACGGCGGTGTACATCTTCTCCACGATGAAGAGGTTGTGGTAGATGATATCGAGCAGATGCTTCTCGACGGCGAGTTTTGAATCATCCAGCCATGTCAACACTTCAGTCAGTTGGTACTTCTTGTCCGCAAACCGCGGAGTCGTCCTCATGAATTCGTGTCTGAGTTGTTCGTCTGGTACCACGGTATTGATAAAAGCATCCGACAAGTATGTCTCAACGGATGTGATCACAGCTGCAAACAGCATTCGAAGTTGAACCTGTTGCATCTTCGGATCCGCAATCGAGATGCACGCAAGTGTTCCGATTTCTTCGATGCTTTCGATGAACGTTTCGTGGAAACGGGAATTTTCCTGAACCAGCTCTGCCAGACTTTCGACAGGTGCGGATTTGCGTGATTCACGGTTGCAGTGTGGGCAACCACTCCCATTTCCGCGATTCTGGACCGTCGCTTGCCAACAGTGTTCAGCATCTAGTTGGCAACGCCACCAGACTTTTTTTCCGCTGCCCGGCGTGACTTTTTCGGTAGTCGTCCATGATTTGGCATCAGCGCAGCGTGAAGCGTTCGCCTGATGGCAATGTCAGGGCTGGCCGAAGTGGAGGTCGACCAGTGGGACGGACTGTCAGTCGAGGTCTTGGGTCAGACGCCG
>JBLFXD010000776.1:0-3723 GCA_047611045.1 Planctomycetaceae bacterium
CAGAGTACATCGGGATTGTGACGCGGCGATCACAGAGTTCGACCCACTCGGCAGCGAGGCCGGCGTCTTCGTTACCGAGTAGCACGGCGACGTTGCCGTCGGTCGGACAGTCGCTGAGCGGCAGGGCGGTATCGTCCAGGATTGACGCGACCAGATTGAAACGATGATTGTCACGCAGCATCGTGAGCGTCGATCCGAGTTCTTCGTCGATTTGGATGATCGGTATGTTGTGCGAGTTGCCCATCGAGACTCGCAGTGCACGCCTCGAAAACGGGTCACAGCAGTGAGGCCCCAGCAGCAGGACGGTGGCACCGAATCCTGCGGCGGCCCGGATGATTCCGCCGATGTTCTCCGCATTCTCGACTCCGCAACAAACGACGAACAAGTGGCGACGGTCGATCTTCATCAGGTCGTCGACGCTTGGCGGAATCTTTCGGATTCCACAGCCAAGCATTCCCGCGTGGAATGTCTGGCCAACCAGCATTTGTGCCAGCTGGTGAGGGACGACGTACGCTGGCACGTTGTCTCGAAGATGGGGAGTGATCAGGTCGACGTGTTTGTCGCTGGTAAGGATCGAGGCGACGCCGAAGTCACTCTGTAAAAGCCGGATTGTGAGCTTCTTGCCCTCGGCAATGAAATGCGAGGACCACCGCGTCAGGTTTGTTTTCTTGATGTTTCTGTAAACGTGCAGCCTCGGATCATCGAGGTCGGAGATTTCGATCAGAGACATGAGGGTGACCGGGTGGGAATCTTTGCGGGCGGGGATCTTTGTAGTGACAAACCTAGCGAAGGGCAGGGTGAGCAGATCAAACGACCGGACTATACTCCCTTGGCGACGCTCGCTTGAAGCAACTCTTTTCCTCACTTGCTGAAACATCAATGCCTGAATCCTCCACGGAAAACCCGACGCCATCACCGACGGAATCAGGTCGGCGCGTTGTGATTGTTGGTGGAGGACTCGCGGGGCTGGCCGCGGCGTCGGCTCTGGCTTCACGAGGGATGAGGGTGACGGTGCTGGAGTCGCGGCCCAGGCTGGGTGGACGAGCCAGTTCGATCGTCGATCGCGACACCGGAGAAACAATCGACAACTGTCAGCACGTCGCGATGGGTTGCTGCACGAGCTTCCGACAGTTCTGCGAAGAGACCGGGTGCTCGGACCTTTTTGAAACTCAGAAGGAACTTTACTTTGTCGGTCCACCGGGGCAGGCGAAGGTTGTTCGCTTTGCCGCATCGTCGCTGCCGGCTCCGCTGCACCTGGCTTCGTCGTTTTTGAAGATGCCATGGTTCACTCTCGGTGAGAAACGGCAGATTGCGTCCGGACTGAGAGCGCTGGCGAAGGATCGAACCAAAACAGATCGCTCGTTTCAGGAATGGCTCGACGGGCAGCGTCAGTCAGAAACTGTGCAACGTCGGTTCTGGCATCTCGTCCTGGTCAGCGCGCTCAGTGAGTCGCTTGACCGGATCAGCTTTCATCATGCGAGGAAGGTTTTTGTCGACGGGTTTCTGGCCAGCCGCGAAGGTTGGGAAGTGTCGATTCCGACGGTGCCACTCGACGATGTTTACGAGACTCGCATCGCAGCGTCGTTGCGAAAGCACGGTGCCGATACCCGAGTAAAGTCCGGAGTGCGACGTCTGATCATGAGCGACGAACGGGTAACGGGAGTCGAATTGCGCGATGGCTCAACGGTCGCTGGCGACGAGTTCGTTCTGGCGGTTCCTCAATATCTGGTGAAGTCGATGCTGCCGGACGAGCTGGCCGACCATGCCGACGTCGCGGCGTTGGACCGGTTGGAAACCGCTCCGATCGCGAGCATGCATCTCTGGTACGATCAGCCGTTGACCGACTTGCCACATGCGACCTTCGTTGACCGCCTCAGCCAGTGGATGTTCAACCGAACCGTGCTCAGCTCGGCCTCGCCGCAGCCCAATCTGTCACCTCGCCCCCCTGGGGGAGAGGTCGCGGTTTCAGCCGCGGGTGAGGGGCAGAACGACGAAGGTTGCCGGCTGCAGGTTGTCATCAGCGCGGCTCACGATCTATCGGCGATGTCCGAACAGGAAGTCATCGCGAAGGTCGATTCGGAGCTGCGTGAAGTTTGGCCGGACAATCGTGAAGCACGCCTGCTGAACGGCCGAATGATTACTGAGCACCGTGCTGTTTTCTCGCCGCTGCCCGGTGTCGACGAACTTCGGCCCGTTCAGCAGTCGCCGATTTCGAACCTGCAGTTCGCCGGCGATTGGACTCGAACCGGTTGGCCGGCGACGATGGAAGGAGCCGTCCGCAGCGGATACCTCGCAGCGGAAAACGTGTTGCGCAGAGGTGGATTTAGCGAGTCGATTGTTGCGGCTGAACTGAGCTCAGCAAGACTGTATCGCTGGCTGTTCTCGTGAATTTTTCAACCACTAAATACACCAAAGACACGAAAGTACATTCCTGGTTTCGTGTCTTTAGCGTATTTCGTGGTTGCTCATTTCCTGTCGGTAAGACTTCAGGCCGGCTATGTTGAATTCAGTTTCGCAGGTCGCAGTTTGAATCCGCTCAACCAGCGGTGTCGCGTCGTAGCGGTTGTGCGGCTCAGCGACTTTCTATGAGTCTGCAAGCGTCGGCTCCTGCGAATGGTGGGCCGGATCAGCGAAACCTGTTGTTTCCCGACGAGGCAACAGTCAAACTTTCGGGCTTCTGAACAGGATGCGTGTTCCGCAGGCTCGGATACGTGAATCCGGATGTTGAGTGGTCGATTCAGGCGATGCCTGATGGCTCGAAAGAAAGCGTGAACGACGATGTTCCGAACAGTTCCTCTGCTTGCCGCTGTGGTTTGTCTGGCGATGTCGCAAAGTGCGTCTGCTCAGGGAATCATCTGGAGTCTCCCGGAAGACGGAAGCCTCGTTCATTACGAAGGCACATATCGGCAGGTGGAAGCTCAGCCCGGCTCCAGCGAGGGGAACCTCGAAATGGAGTGGATCCGGCATCTGACGATCAAGTCGGTCGGCAAGGAAGATGCTGAATACAAAGGCAAAATGGTGCCGTGTCGCTGGATCGAAATGAAGCTGCAGACCGGTCGCGTGAAGGATGGTTTGATCGCCACCGGGACGGTCGGAGAGCGGATCTACAAGGTTCTGGTTCCCGAAAGTTCGGTCATTGGCCAGACCCGGGACAGTGAAGGGTTGCCGGTCACGTACCTGCCGATCGTTCGCGGCTATCGCAAAACGAATGACAAAGACCCGACGCCGAAAGAGATTAAGTCGAAGGTCCTGCAGATTTACCCGATCATTTCACTGGTGAGACACTACCGGGATATGACTCGCGGCAGCGTGCCGGAGATCGTGCAGGTTGGCCAGGAAGATGTTGAGGCCACGAAGCTCAGCGGCAACTTCGAGACCGAGAGCCTCAACGATCGAGTGCTGCACGAGTCGTCGATCTTCCTCAGCAAAACCGTTCCCTTTGGCCTGGCGAAATGGACGGTCAAGATCACGCAGGAAGCCAAGGGCGAAGTCGAGCCGCGGAGTGAATTTCAGTTCGTCTCCGAGATCACGGTCGACATGACCGCTCGGCGAATCGAAGGCAACGCTCGCAGCGAGCTGGTCGTTCAGTAGCGAACTCCGAACATCGCGTCACCGGCCTGACGGCAATCCTGGAAAGATTTACGGATTATGCCGATTTCTCCGAAGTTGCGGCTTCCGGAATGCCGATGACTGTTTCGGATACCCATGTGCTGTCGGTGATTG
>JBLFXD010000777.1:0-3723 GCA_047611045.1 Planctomycetaceae bacterium
GAGGACCAGTTGGCAATGCACGGACTGGCTTACTCGCTGAGCGTCGAGTTAATCGACACGGCGATGCTGCTTCTTTGACAGAGCCTGCCCTAGCGACAAACCGTCCGGATTTGTGTTAAGCGTTGATAGAGAATCCGAAGTCAAATTCGGAAAGGATTTCACGGATGAATTTTCTGCTCCTAGCAGCCGAACAGGCTGAAGCTGTTGAGCACGTGGCTCACGATGTCCCCGGTTGGGTGACAGCACTCTTCGGGTTGATCCTCGCCGCGATGATCGCGTCGCTAGCTCTCGAAGAAAAGATTCACGCGAAGAAGTCGATCATTGTCGGGGCCTACGCCGGGCTCTGTCTGATTCTGGGAACGCTGCTCGACCTGATCCCGTTCGGAGAAGTGAGTCTGCCTAATGGGCACACGATTGAGCTGCCGGTCTACATTCCGGCAATCGATTGGGGCGTCATCACGATCATTCTGGGAGCGAGTCTCTTCGTCGAGGTAACCAGCCGGTCCGGCGTCTTCACCTGGATGGCGATCAAGCTGACGAAGAAGTCCGGCGGCGATCCGTTCAAACTGCTGGTTGCGTACGGCTGTTTGACCGTGCTGTTTTCGGCCGTCCTCAACAACGTAACTGCGATGATTATCGTCGGATCGCTGACGACGGTGTCGCTTAAGAAACTCAACCGAACCGAACTGCTACTGGGCTTCCTGCTGGTCGAAGGTCTGTTGACCAACGTTGGAGGCATGCTCACGCTGATCAGCAGCGTGCCGAACATTATCGTCGGGAAAACGGCCGGTATCAGCTTTGTGTCCTTCTTCCTTTATGCAGCGCCGTACGTCGTGATTGCGACGGCAGCAACGCTGTTTATGGCTCGAATCCGATTCGGGATCACCGGACTGAAGACTGAGGAAGAGCGGGAAGAAGCTGTCCGCATGGTGGCTGGCTTCGACGAGAACGAAAGCGTGCCGAGTCACCGCTTCTTCTGGTTTTCCGTGGCGATTCTGGCGTGCTTTATCTTCACGCTGGCCGGTCAGTCGCAACTTCCAGGCGGGTTGGAAGGGCTCGGGATGGGCTTCGTCGCGTTGTTTTTTGCCGGCATCGTCCTGCTGGCCTACAAGCACGAAGTCGACAAGTTTTACTCGTCCGTCGACTGGGATCTGCTCGCATTCTTTGCGGCGCTGTTCGCCGTGATCAATGTCATGGAGCATGCACTCGTGCTGGAGAAAATGGGAGACGGCATCGAGATGCTTCTTGCATTGCCCGAACACGTCAACTCAGCTGTTCTGCTGGCCTGCGCGGCTGTTGCAAGCTCCGTGACGGATAACATTCCGCTGGCGGCGATGCTCGCACAGATTCTCGACCAACTCGAAACTCCGTCCGACTCACCGTTCTGGTGGTGCGTGATCCTGGGAGCGAACCTCGGCGGAAACATCACGCCGATCGGCTCCGCATCGACTGTCGTCGCGGCCACGATCATCCACCGTCAACAGCTGAAACTCGGCTTCATGGATTTCGTAAAACTGGCGGTGCCGTTCGCCGCCATGCAGATCGTTCTGGCGATTATCTACGTGCTGATCGCGACGGCGATCACGTCCGGCGGCAGCGAAGCAGCCGTCTCTGCCGCAACGTAGCCCGTTCTGGCCTCGGTCAACGCAACAAGAAGTAGGGTGGGCACCGCCCACCACAATTTTGAATTGACTGGTGGGCAGTGCCCACCCTACTTCACTGCTAATCGCTCAAGCCAAGCACGGCGTTCAATCCAGCCAGCGGAATCTGCACCCAGTCCGGTCGGTTATTGATTTCGTAGCGGAGTTCGTACAGCACTTTCTCGATCAGAAACAGATCGAGCAATTTCTGGAACGCCGAGTCGTCACTCGGTAAAAACGGCTTCCCTTCGGATTCCGGCTTGTAGCCAGCGAGAAATCCGACCCGAGCATTGTCGTACCAGAACGTCTGCCACTTCGCTGCGTTTGTGATGTTCGCATCAGGCGGTGGCAAAATTCCGACGGCTGTCGTGCAGGACGCGTAGTGGAACGACCGAATCATGCCGGCGACGTCTTTCACTGCGCATCGCTTCTGGCGACGTTCGTTGAACGGACGATCCGGTTCGCCTTCGAAGTCCAGAATGACGAAGTCCGAATCGGTTTT
Organism: Planctomycetaceae bacterium; assembly: GCA_047611045.1. Lineage (GTDB taxonomy): Bacteria > Planctomycetota > Planctomycetia > Planctomycetales > Planctomycetaceae > JABMPE01. Next base: position 2,143 of record JBLFXD010000777.1, read on the forward strand.
AAGAACTTGCCCGAGGTGATAATCGCCGTGGCAACGAATGCTGACGACGTTGACTAACGCCGGGTCGAACGAAGACATCTCGTCGAGCAACGAGTTGGCGCGAAGAGAAATCTTCTGCGAAAGATTGGCAACGGAGTTTGAAATCGGGTCTGCTTGCTCAAGCAATTCGCAGGTCGATTGCACTTCAGCCCGAATCTGCTCAACGAGTTCATTCAATGAATTGCGCGAGAACGCTTCCGGAGCGAATGCGGGATCGTCATCACAGCTTGACAAGGCGGTATGCAGTTCCGCAGTACGGCGTCCGAGATTCGCCGCTTCCTCTCGAAACATCCCGATGAGCGACCCACTCAAATGTTCGATCTCTGACAAAAACTTCTCGACGCTTCCGCTTTCCATCAAGTCAAGATGCGGCGGAGATTCTGGTCGGTCATCAAGCTCGGCCAGACGCGTCCAGTAACCTTTCAGGTTGGCGAGTGTGTACGACCAGGCATCGGTCTCGGCTGAGACCTGTTCGGAGATCAGAGCGAGGCAGCGGTTGCCGTCGGGGCCGACGATGTCGATCGTGGCGTCGACTCGCGGACTGTTCCGGAAATCGGTTCGGTCTGTCAAAAAGATGCCGACTTCCGCGTCCGGGTTATGCCCGACTCGCGGCCGGCGGAAGAGTTTCAGGAAGAAGTCGTCACCGATGGCGACCGCCGAGTTGCTTTGCTCGCCGTCGTGAATTCTGAACTCTGCATTGCCAAACACTTCGCCCGAGCCGAGCTTTGAGTTGGCCGTGCGAGAAAGCTTCAGTTCGCGTCCGTTTCTTGTAGTGAGCGGTCGATCGGCGAGCGTGACAGTGATCGCTCGCCAGAATTCTGGATTTCCGCTGCATTCGACCAGCGACGTTGGTGACGCCGTGGATCCGTGGTCGCTACTCAGTCCAGCGATGATTGCGTCTGCTGCTTCAATATCGTTCGACGATGCGGCGATGATCGGCACCGCATAGCAATCCGACGATCCTCCGTTCGTAACGACTGTGGCCAGTACCAGCTCGAAGGTCGTGGCTTCGCCAGGAATCTCGACGCTATCCAGGATGGCGACTGACTGAATCCCATCCGTCTTCGCGGCGAACCAGCGCTGATTCTCCAGGAAGGCGGCCAGCGATGTGGCTAACTCTGCGAGCCGACGAGCGTCCTCGAAAATTTCGGGCAAAGCCAGAGAGTTGATCAAATATCGAGGCTGCATCGGCGAATTCTTCCAGCAGTATCTGAAACACTGGCGGAGCCAGTGGCACACTCTTCACGAGACTGTCGGCGGATGGGTGTTGGTTGCTGAGTGGTTTTATCGGATGTGGCCGAATCGGCGGACAGATCTTCTGCAAGTTTTCGGTGAGCGGTCATCCGAGTCGACATTGGCCCGTTACACTGCGGCTTGTAAAGATTCTCAATCATCGATGCACTCGTCATTCCGGATTGACGAAAACTGCGATCGATGATTTTCAGGGCTGGAGCGATTCTCGTGGCTGATTCTCGATTTCTGAAGCTGGCCGTGCTGTGGGCAGGCGGCGGTGTTTTGCTGGCGGTCGGCAAGATCGTCGCG
>JBLFXD010000778.1:0-3720 GCA_047611045.1 Planctomycetaceae bacterium
GAATTCGAAGACGTGCCCGGCGTTCGAATTTCGTCTGTGGCTTCGTCGTCATCGTCTGATGGAACGACCTGTTGATCGCCCGCCGCGTCGCTTTCAGGCAGGACCATCGCCGACAGCCAGTTGATCGATGCTTCTTCAACCGGATGACTGAACGTCAGATCGAAGGTCAGCTTGCTGTGCTCGAAGACGGAGATTTCGCCGGTGACTCCGTCGAGCGATTCTCGCGGCTGACCGAGGTATCCGGGCGGCGTGATTTCGAGTTTCGCGGTCAGAACTTCCGGCCGGTCCAGGACGTTGATCTGGTACCGCTTCGACCGGCTGCCTTCGGACGAGACGAAGAATTCCAGCGAGTCCTGCACATCTGGAACCGTCGTTGTGAAGGCATCCAGATCCGGATCAAAGCTGAGCGTCCGCACGTCTGAGTTCCCGTCGTCGCTGCGCCACGAAAGCTGCACGGGTTCAGGGATGGGATCGTCCGAGCTGTTTCGCCAGGTCATCTTCGCGACGATCTCGATGTCGTCGCCTCGCGCGACGAATTCGTTGGCGCCTTCGATGTCGAAGATCAAGCGGCTGACGGATTCGTAGTTGCCCCAGGGGTTGAACAGCCGAGCCAGCAGCAGGCTGGAAACCGACGGAAAGATCAGCAGCGAGAGTGCGAGAAACGAAAGCGTCCCGAATCCGTAACCAAGACGCCTGACCGCGGGTCGTGCCGAAACCGCTTCGTTGAAATCGCAGCGGGCGAGTGCTTTGAGCGTTTCTTCCTCGAGCAGGTCCCGCATCAGTGGCGAGCCTTTTTCGTCTTCCGGAATGTTTGGATCGGACAGCTCGACCAGCGACGAAACTCGTTCGCCGAGTTCCGGAAACTTCTCTTCGGCCAGCAACGCGACTTCCGGATCCCTCAGGCGGATGACCAGAGGACGGACGAGAAGAAAACCAAACAGCACGACTTCGGCAACGCAGAACGTCGCAAATCCTGCGAGCCGAGAAGAGGCCTCAAGATCGAAGAGAAAATCGATCAGCAGCATGCTGACCAGCAGGCCGCACGTCAGCGTCAGGAACAGCCCACAACCCCGCAGAAACGCAACGCGACGAATTCGACCTCGCAGCGAATCAAGCTGCGAAGTCACCGCGTGAGGAAGCACATACTGAAACGCCATGATCCATACTTTCCGCTTGGCGAATGGTTCGTAAGGTCAGGCTCCGCCTGACGAAGTCCGAGAGTTGAAGAGTCCGAGGGCCAAAGCGTCCGAGAGTTGCAGAACCTGTCCAGTGTCTACCCACCGCTCAGACGAATCAAGCCGCCGCTGCATTCGCCGAATTTCGTGCGTTATCTCGTTCCTACGCTCCGCGTGGGGACGATCATCTGGACGCTCCGCGTCCGTGTGCGTTGATTAAGGGACGCAGAGCGTCCGACGTTGTGTTCCCACGCAGAGCGTAGGAACAAGTTCGGCACGAGCCAGCCAATTCAGCGTCGACCGAGACCGGGTAATCGTTTCAGAATAAACGCTCGGCGTAACGCTTCCGACCGGTCGCCCGCAGAATCCAAACGAAAAGCTCATAACACGGGCGAATCATGTTTGACCGGTTTCGTGCCGGAAATGTCCAGCCGCCACTACGATCCCCGACGCATCCTTACGAAATAATCGCCCAAAAGTACCACTCCCACGAAACCGGACCGACGAATCATGCGTCCAAACCTCGTTTCCTCTTTGATTGTTGCTGGCTTTGTGCTGCTTGCTGCGTCGGCCGCTGGATGTGGTGGCGGCGGTGACGGTCTCGAACGAGTCGCCGTCAGCGGGTCGGTGACGATCAGCGGCGAACCGGTTCCCAACGGCGTCGTCCGTTTCAAACCGGCTCCGGGAGCAGAAGGACCAATGGCCAACACAATGATCACCGACGGCCGCTACGACATTCCTGATGATCAGGGTCCGGTTGCCGGAAATTATGAAGTCCAGGTTCAGGCTTATGAAGACCCAAATGCAGCGGCAGCACCGACGGCGTCGGTTCGACCGGCCGTCGCCAGCGACAAGCTTGGGCCGAAAACCTCGTCCGACGATCCGAACAACCAAACCGCTCCCGTCGTGCCGCAGGTTCCGAGAGAATCCAAACGCACGTTCAACGTGACGATTCCCGAACTTTCCTCGTTCGAGCAGGATTTTGCACTTTGAAGATCAGCAAGAGGCAGGGCCAGTTCCTAACGTTGTGCGACACAAATCATGTTCCCGCGAAGCGGGGCATGAAAGTCCCCTGTCCCCCGCTAAACATCTCTCTTTTTGAATTCAAACTGACCAGCGGGGGAGAGGGGACTTGTCACCGTGGCACAATTTCAGTGCCGTACAACATTTGGCCGGTTCCTAACGGTCGGTGGGAACCTGACCGACGGAAATTCATCCCTGCACATTCGCAGTCACACTGAGGTCGCTGTCACACCGAGGTTCGCAATGAAACGCACGACTCGACGAGGATTCACACTGATCGAACTACTGGTTGTCATTGCGATCATCGCAATCCTGGTAGCTCTGTTGCTTCCCGCCGTTCAGCAGGCCAGGTCGGCCGCTCGCCGATCGCAATGCAAGAACAACATGAAGCAGATCGGCGTCGCGATGCATAACTATCACGAAGCGCTCAGCGTCTTTCCGATGGGTAGTCATGTCCGAGGCCCGGCCTGGGGAAGCCTGGTTTATCTGCTGCCTTACATGGAGCAGGCTCAGGCTTACGAAACTGTCGACTTCGAAGTTTCCAATTGCTGCACGATGGTCAGGGCTTACCAGGCAATGACGCCAGCACTGCCCGAACCGCAATCATTGAACATCGCAGCGCTGGTGTGCCCCTCGGATCCGAATGCCGGTCGAGAGTTGCTCTCTGGTCCGACCGGTCCGAGCCCCGGCTCGGGAGACTGCGGTCGGCTGGTCCCCGGTAACTATCTGGGAGTCTCGGGAGACACTGGCAACAGCTTCCCCGCCTGCTTCACGATGCACACCACGGACGGGACAGGAGTTTTCTACTCGCAAAGCTCGACGCGTTTTCGCGACATCACCGACGGCACTTCCAACACGCTGGCTTATGGCGAGCGAGGCTTGCCGAAAGGGCTCGGCTGGGGCTGGGTGAAGTGCGGCGGCAGCGAGTGCGAACAGTACCTCAGCGTCGAAGCCGGCCTGATTCCTCCTCAGAACGCCAACTCAAACGCCGTGAACATCTCCAGTTTCTGGAGCTGGCACGAAAGCGGAGCCCACTTCCTGATGGCCGACGGCTCCGTCCACTTCCTGAGCCTCAGCATGTCACAGACAATCCTCGAACAACTCTCCACCAGATCCGGATACGAAACCCCCGGCGACTTTTGATCGTTCGCCGACTGCCTCATTTCGTTTCGCACGGGCATTGCTCCGCCCCAGTTTCCGTAATCAATTTGGCCGACAGGTCAAAACTTTCCGATTTGTCTGTTGATGCGTTGATTGAAATTCCGTGTTTGTAAACGGAGTTCCTCTGTCGAGCGCGAGACGGGCTATGCGGAAAATATGCACACTGGTATCCGCTTTTGTCGTATGCGGACTGATTTGCGGCCACCGAGTGGTTGCCGAGTCTCCCACTCGCGACCTTAGAGTTTCACCGCCGGCTGCTGAATTCAAACCAGATCTGCTGCGGCTGCGGTTTCGCCGTCCGAACGAGTCTGCTCGGCTGGTTGAACTGGCTCTGGCACGCCGACATCACGCCGATCATGCC
>JBLFXD010000779.1:0-3720 GCA_047611045.1 Planctomycetaceae bacterium
TCGGACTGCTTGGCACCGACGCCGTCCAGATGACGCTTCCGGTGTTTCGGTTAAGAGCGACCATGGTTGCTCGTTGCCCGCCGGGCGTGCAGATGACTTTATCGCCATCGACCAGTACTGACTCACTGAGTCCCCAGTGAATGTTCTCTCCGCCGAACTCCTGAAGAATGTTCTTGCGCCATTGCTGCTGGCCGGTTTGAGCATCCAGACACGACAGATCGCCGTTCGCGCCGAGCGAGTAAACTCGGCCGTCGACGATCGCCGGAGTGCCACGTGGGCCGTCGCCCTGATTCTGTCGAAACGCGGAACCATTGACCGTGCTCCAGATTTCGCGGCCATTTTCCAGGTCCAGACAGATCACTTTTTCTTCTCGACCGACGTTGCCCATCGTGTAGAGTCGTCCGTTGCTGATCGACACGGCCGCGTACCCATTCCCAATTCCTTCCGCCGTCCACGCTCGCGGTGGTCCCTGATCTGGCCAGCTGGCGAGCAAGCCTCTCTCCGGTGAAAGGTTGTCACGATTCGGCCCGCGGAACTGATTCCAGTCACCGCTCGAAGACGAGGCGACAGTTTTAGAGGCGGCAGGCTTCGTCGGAAATCGACGACTCCGTGACGATGAGCGGGACGAAGCCGGGCTACCGGAAGTTGTTGATGCCGTGCGAGGAGTAGAACCCGTTGTCGAACCCGTTGGCTTTGAATTTGGAGTCTTCGATGCCCCGAACGTGCTGCCTGAAGTGGCCTTCTTCGGCTTTGGATCAGTCGCTGGCTCGACGGTCGATTTTACATTGAGACGCGTGACGTACGATTCTTTGATGAACGCGTAAACGGACTGGCCGGGTTTCAATCGGCTGGTCGTTCCCTTCTTCCCGTCAATCAGGACTCGAGTATCAGAAGACAGCCGGAGTGCACGATTCGTCTCCTTCCCGCGAAGCTTGACGACCAGACGCGTTCCGCTCGATTTTACGGAGACAACCGTTCCTGGAACGACTTCCGCATTTGCCGAGTCTGAGACGGCACTGAACCCAACAGCCGTCACCAGGATGTAAAGAACTCGAATTCTGGTCCACATAGCGCGCCACCTTCTGTTTGTAATTCGTTGAGCATTCCCCGCGAAACTATGAACCGCTGGGCATAACGTCACAAGGCGGTTTCGTCCGAGATGCAATCGGTCCTGATGATCCGAAACGGTTCTGACAAATGAAAACGGGACGAGCCATTGCTCGTCCCGTTCAACGTTTGGACTATCGACGCTGCTATGCGGGCTCAGTCACTGGAAGTCTTCATACTGCCGGCCAGCTCCTGAAGTTGTGTACGAAACCACTCCGGATCGTAGCCGCCGATTGCGTTCAGCGATTCAGGCAGCTGTTCGGCGATGACGTACTTGTCACCGGCTGGCAAATCGAGCCGCAACTTTTCGGTCAGTTCGAGCTGAGTCAGAAGATCGTTGACCCTCTTCTGAGCCGAAGCTCGGTCTCCGGAATTCCAGTCCTGGTAGGTCTTCAGGTTTGCCAATGCTCGGTCAATCGCTTGTTTGGGCGATTCATCGGCCGCAGCGCCCGCGAACTTCGGCAGCTCGGTATTCATTTCGGAGAGCACGGTTCGAATTGCCCAGGCCAGTTGTCGCGCCGAGTGGAAGTCGGGATAAGTTTCCGGAGGCAATGAAACCAGTGTTTGCAGCGTTCTGCTGGCATCCTCTTTCCCGACGGGACTCTTAAAGACGTCGTTAGCCAACTGGTCGAGCCAGGCAACCAGGCCGTCTTCGCCCATCGCAACTGCCTGAATGGCTTTCGGGTCTCCGAAGGGGCGACGATCAAGAACTCTGCGGAGTTCTTCCATCTTGCCGTGGTAGGCGTCCCAGTCTTTTTTGAACGCGTCATCGTCGTCGCCCGCTCGCTGGCGGATGCCGAGCTTTACGAGAGCTTCGGGCCAGGCAAACATTTGCGGACGACCGGGCAGTGACTTTCCGTAGCCACGTTTCTGACGCCAACTGGGTGCAGCCAGATCGTGGTGACACGCCGAGCAGTCGAACACGGCCAGTTCCGGCCACGCCTGCGAGTCCTGATCGACGGCTTGCGACGCAAACAGGTTGACCGTTTCGCGAAGCGCCATCGTGCCGCCAATGATCACCGACTTGGTCTTCGCCAGATCGTTCAGCGGCGAGTGCTCCAAGCCAGGAAAATTGGATTTGATATAGTCATCGCGGAACTCGAACTCACCTTTTTCCTGGAGAGTTCTCCAGTGGGTCGGCATCTGCTGAGAGAATGTTTCGATCTCGATGCCAGGCAACGGCGGATGGCCAGCCGCGTACATTTCGTGGGTGACGACTTTGCCTTCCTGGACGTTGCCAACGTGGCAGGAGAAGCACTGCTGAGCACGTCGGACCGGATTCCGAAGGTCAATCATCCCGTACTTCTGCTCTTTTTCTGCCGCTGAACGCTTCCGCCAGGCAGCGTCTTTGTGCGGGGTTTCCCAAAGAGAACTGGGCCCGTGACACGACTCGCAAGTGACTCCGAACTCGTACCCTGGCGGCATCAGGTCTTCATCCCGGCGATAGTTGGCGTGACATGCCAGGCACTGCTTGTCAGTCGTTACTTTGTAATTGGCGTCGCCCTTGCTCTGGGCGAGAATCTCCTGCATGTGCTTCGCAAGGTCTTTTTCGAGCAGCTCGTATGCCTGGCGGTGTTTGTCGCCGGTAAAGATGCTGACTTCGTCAAGAACGCAGAATTCACGGTTCGACGTCACAAAGACACTGTTTGCGGACAGAGCCTGGCTGTGGCACGGGACGCACGATGCGAGTCCCTGATACTTCGGTGTCGCGCTGATTGCCGCGTCCTGGGCAACGACCGCTGACTGAGTGACGGGCGTTTCGAGACTGAATGCCTGGAAGGCGACCACAGCAGACAGGCCAGCGGCGCTGGTCCAGAACACTCGCTTCATAAGCCGGAAATAGGTCGGCATCAGGCAGTCCTTTTCATACACCACGGGTCAGGTTGCCCTGACAAATTCTGCTCTACTCAAGAATGTCGTGAATCTTTTTCAGCTCGGCCGAGATTTCAGTCGCGGGATCAGACGAGAATTCCTTCGGACTGTCGAAGTCTTTCGGAAATTCCAGATGACTTCGAATCATCTCCAGCGACGCGTTGATCTGCTGACTCTTTTCCGACGGCTGGCCGGCTGATCCCGAGACATCGTTCAGCCCTTGATGAATCGCCGTTAACGAAAGCCAGGATTGAGTCGCGCCGTCCCAGCTTTGTTGCGAGGCGGACGTTCCAACTTGGGAAACACCTTTCATCCAGCCAGCGATCTGTTCGGCAGTCAGACGCTGCGAACTAATGTCCTGTGCCGATTTCGTCAGGATTGCCTGCAGAGCTTTCGCGTCTGAAGCAACCGCTTTGCGGTTTGGATATGGCCGAGCCATTTCACGGGTCAGTTTTGAAAGTGGGCTTTCCGCACCGGTGAGATCGTCCTCGCCGGACGAACCGACCACGGTTGGAATAATTGGAAACAGCCAGGTTCCCCACGGATATCCGCCCGCGTTGCGAGAAGCGTAGCCGCGTTTCTGTCGCCAGCTGGGCGAGTCCAGATTGTGGTGACAGGCGAAACACCCTGTTTCAGCAAACTCGGGCCAGACAGCGACGGTTTCGCCCGCCGGATACTTCGCGTCTTTGTCTTGCAGAACGAAGTTGTCGCGGGTGTTCTCCGCTCGATGAACGAGTAGGT
>JBLFXD010000780.1:0-3715 GCA_047611045.1 Planctomycetaceae bacterium
CAGACTCGCGGCGAACTCAGACAACTGATTCGAACAGGGTGACGATATCAACCACGAAAGACACTAAGGAACGCTGGAGAAATAAGTGTCGATTTTCTCTGTAGCTACTGTCGCCAGACGGTGGATCAATCCACGCTCTGGCGAGCGTAGCTACGACAGTTATTAACAGGCCGTTCCTAAATACACGAAAACCTAAATCACCTTATTCGTGTATTTAGTGTTTTTCGTGGTTCAAAAATTCTTGTTCATGATCCGTTCAGTCCAAGCCGTCGAGCAACTTGTCGAGGTTGCCGTCCAGTGGGTTCGACTTCGGATCGGTGACGACGGTTTCGTCAATCTTCATTGCAGACGCAGCGCGGGCCGCGTCTGAACTGCTCGGTGAACCGTTGCCAGATTGAGCATCGGTGGATGCGGTCTCCGACTGCGGATCGGTCGTCGTGTTTTCCGAAGCTTCGGCCGCTGCTGTAGTTGCCGGCTCAGTTTCGGCGGCAACCACGGACTCATCGGACTTGAACGCCCAAGGCAGAATCGTACACGCCACAAGAACGATCAAGCAGCCAAGCGTTGCCTGGACCGTGGCCTGGACAAGCCCGCTTTCCGACACGGCTCCCAGTACTTCCTGAGGACTTCGGCCTTTGAGGTTGGCGATAAATTCCCGCACCTCCTCCACGGTCGACGCTGAGTCGGACTTCAATCGCTTCACGTCCGCAGCGATGCCCGTCGACGTCGCTGGTGGTTTTTCAAGTTGTTCGCGTGTCTGATCCATAAATCTTCTCCGCCATAGATCACGCTCCCGATCGGAGCGCATGAGTTACTTCTTCTTAACATCGTCAACGATGTGGACGAGATCGCCGCCGGCTTCGCTGACGGCCTCGATGACAGGTTCGAATCGCAACGCCACCGCATCCTTGTGAACTTTCAACAGCACCGTTCGCTCGCCAGCGACAGCCTCTCCGAGCTGAACTTCGATTGCGCCGGCCAACTGGCTGACGCCGATCTCCTGCCCGTTCAGGTAGAGCTTATTTTCATTGTCGACGACGACGCTGACCATTGCGTGTCCGGCCTGTTCCAGATTTCCAGCTTTCGCCGGAGTCCATTGCAAGTGGCTGTCGTCCTGTGCCCGCGCGAGGATCACGAAAAAGATCAGCAGATTAAACGCAATGTCCCCCATAGCCATGCTGGGGACCTCCGCTCGCGATGCTCTGCGTTTGATTTTCACAGGTTCAAAGTTCCAGGTTCCAGGTTCAAAGTTGTCTGCTGACTGATTCGGGCTGCCATAACCTGGAACATGGAACCCGGAACATTGAACGCCCGTCAGGGCACCATTACCGTTTGCTCTTCTTCAAGTTGCAACGTCACGATGCCGCCCGCATCTTCGATCTGACTTGTGACCGCGATCCAGTGATTGTACGGCGTGTCGGGCTTGCTCTTCACGACGACGACCTTCTCAGCCGGATTCGACCGTGCGTCGAGTTTGGCTTTGATCCTTGGGCCGAAGTTTTTCGGAGTCACGGGGTCGCCATCGAGAAATACGGCTTGTCGAGTCAGCTCGACCGAGATCGTGTCGGTCTGCTGTTCCTTCTGCTCGGTCTGTTCGGCTTTGGGAATTGTCTGTTTTCGACCGCTGTCCGGCTGCACCGAGGCACACACAAGAAAAAAGACGATCAGATTAAACGCAATGTCCCCCGTCGCGCTGGCAGGCGGTTCAATAAGCAAACGGGAATTGCGGCGCATCGCCATGAGGTCGTTTGTCGTGGCAGGAGGTTGACGGGGTGGGCCAATTAAACCGGAGCAGGGAAGGAAACCGGCTGGCATAACGCGGCCAGTCAGTCCAGCGAGGGATCGAGGATTTTCGAACCGTTCAGTCTACCACGACTTCGGGCTGGAAAGAAAAGCCAGCAGGCATGAATTTTACCGGCCCGCCAATGTGCCCGCTGCCGAGTACAAACCAGCAGTCAACCGGCTTGGTTGTCGGCTTCGGCTCGATTGGCCTATTCTCGCTGACTTCGCATTCGAGCCGCTCAACGATTCGCACTCCGGGAACAAACCTCATGGGTATGGGTGAAGTCTTTCAAACTCTGGACATTGTCCTTTTCTTCGCAGCGCTGATAGGCGTCATGGCCATTGGCCTGATTGCTGGCCGCAACGAAAAGACGTCTGAAGACTACTTCCTTGCCGGAAAATCAATTCCCTGGTGGGGAGTTGCCGGATCGATCTACGGATCAAACGTCAGCGCCAATCACATGGTCGGCATGATGGGCGTCGGATTCAGCATCGGCTTCTTTCAGAGTCACTTCGAACTGGGAGCAATTCTGGGGCTGATGGTTCTGTGCTATTTCTTTCTGCCGGTGTACCGCAAACTTGGTGTGTACACGCTGTCGGAGTATCTCGGCAAACGCTACGACGACCGCAGCCGAGTCTCTTACGCCATCATCATGGTCATCATCATGGCCGTCGTGCAGATGGTGCCCGGACTTTACATCGGCTCGCGAACGATCTGCGTTCTGCTCGGCGGCGCCGCTGTTGAAGAAGTCGTCCTGCCTAGTGCCGCACCTCCCGCCGCCGCACAGCCCGCCGCCACTCAGCAACCCGCCGCGATTGAGTCGGCTGATGCGACGACTGCAAATACCGCAGCCGACGACGACGCGCCGGCTTCAAACGGAGAAGTTGCCGCAACTACCGAGGCGGCTCCAACAAAGACAAACGTCAAGTTCGGCTATTACGCATTGTTCGTGATTCTGCTGGCAGGCATCTCGGGGGCGTACACAATCTTCGGCGGGCTGAAGGCGGTCGTCTGGACGGACTTCATGCAGTCGATGCTGCTGCTGGTTGCCGGCATCGCGATTGCAATTCTGACATTCAACGAGCTCGGAGGCTGGGGCGAAATGATGCGTCTCGACCAGGCCGAGGCGCGCGACGTGCAAAGAATGCACGTCTACCTGCCACCCAACCACCCTCAACTTCCGTGGACCGGCGTGCTGACCGGCCTGTTCGCGATGCACTGTTTCTACTGGGGGACGAACCAGTTCATCGTTCAACGTGCCCTCGGAGCAAAGTCTGACTCCGACGCCAATCTCGGCATCATCGCCGCTGGATTCCTGAAACTGCTGATCCCGTTTTTCGCAATCGCTCCGGGAGTCGCCGCGTTCTACCTCTTCCGCGAGAAAATGCCCGGCCGAACAATCTCGCCCGACGCCGTATTTCCGGAACTCGTCATGTACGTCATTCCGGCCGGTTATGGTCTCGTCGGGATTATCGGAGCGGGATTGATCGGCGCGATTCTTTCGTCGATCGACTCGATGATGAACTCAGCAGCCACGATCGTCACGATGGACATCTACCAGAAATACATCAACCCCAACGCGACCGACAAACAGCTCATCCGAGCCGGACGCATCTCGATCATCGGCTTCGTGCTGCTGGCGACGCTTCTGGCGTTGTTCATCATGGACCCGAACTCTGATAAGAATTTCTTCCTGCAGATCGTCGACTACCAGAACTACCTCACACCAGGAATCCTCGTTGCATTCTTCATGGGCATGTTCTGGAAACGCGGCACCGCCACGGGAGCCTTCTGCGCGATCATCGCGGGGATCGTCCTGTCATGGGCGGCCGTCGAAGTTTACGACAGTCAGTACGGAATGCCTCGACCGTTCTACGACGTCCTGATGGAGCAAACCACCGTCGAAGAAATCAACATCAGCAAACTTCCAGA